>JAJDNS010000012.1 GCA_022340585.1 Acidobacteriota bacterium | reverse complement strand
GGCTGCGACTGGGCGCTGCCCGAGGAGACTGCGGATCAGCGACGTCTTCCCGGAGCCGTTCCTGCCCAGCAGTGCGAAGACCGACCCCCGCGGCACCGACAGCGTGATGCCGTCGAGAACGCGGGTCCGACCGTACGAGACGGCGAGCCCGTCCGTCTCCAGGGCGGGACCCTTCGCCGCCTCGACGTCTGCGGTCATGTCCGTCCTCCTCGCTTCCCGACCGGCGGCCACGCCGCCTCCAGGGCCGCCGCAGCCTCCTCTGCCGAGGCGCCCATGGTGACCGCCACGGCCGCGAACCGGGCCGCCGCTTCCCGCAGTCGCCGCCCCCGCGCCGCGGCCGACAGCATCGGGGGGCGCTCGGCGACGAACGTCCCTTCGCCCCGGCGCGTCTCCACGACCCCCGCCTCGACCAGACGCTGGTAGGCCTTGGCGGCGGTGTTGGGGTTGATGCGCAGCTCCCGGGCCAGGTCCCGGACCGACGGCAGGGCCTCCCCCCGGCCCAGGGTCCCGGCGGCCACGAGGTGCCGGACCCCGTCCTCGATCTGGCTCCAGATCGGGGTGGGCAGGGTGGGGTCGATGCTGAGCCTCGGGGCCGACATAGTGTACTAGTGTAATAGGACACCAGTACACTTTTGTCAAGTCCCGATTCCGCCGTGCTACGCTGCCGGCGATGTCCCTCTCCATGGATCTTCCCGCCGGGCTCACGCGCCTGCTCGAAGCGATCCGGGCGGCCGGGGGGCGCCCCTACGTGGTGGGAGGGGCGGTGCGCGATGCCCTTTTCGAGCGCCAGGTCGAAGGCCAGGACTACGACGTCGAGGTCTTCTCCCTGAACGTGGAGGAGCTCGAGCGGACCCTGTCCCGCTCCGGCCAGGTGGACGCGGTGGGGCAGTCCTTCCGGGTCTTCAAGGTCAGCGGCGTCGAAGGCGTGACCGGCGCCGTCGACGTGTCCCTCCCCCGCCGGGACTCGAAGGTGGGGCCCGGTCACCGGGGCATCGCGGTGGAGGGAGACCCGAGCCTGTCCATCGAGGAGGCCGCGCGCCGTCGCGACTTCACCATGAACGCGCTCCTCTGGGACTCCCAGACCCGCCAGCTCCTCGACCCCTGGGACGGGCGGCGGGACGTCGAGGGTCGGGTCCTGCGAGCGGTGGACGCAAGAACCTTCGGCGAGGACCCGCTTCGCGCGCTGCGCGCGGTCCAGCTCGCGGCGCGCTACGAGCTCTCGGTCGAGCCCGCCACCGCTGATCTGTGCGCGTCCATGCCCCTCGACGAGCTGCCGTCGGAGCGGGTCTTCGGGGAGATCGAGAAGCTCCTCCTCCAGGCCCGCCGGCCCTCCCGAGGTCTCGCGCTCATGAAGGAGTGGGGGATGCTGCCCACCGTTGCCCCCGAGCTCCTTCCCCTCGAGGAGACTCCCCAGGACCCGGGGTGGCACCCCGAGGGCGACGTCTGGGTCCACACCCTGCAGGTCGTCGACGAGGCCGCGGCCCTCATCGCGGACCTGTCCGACGACCGCCCCCGGGCCCTGAGCGTGATGCTCGGCGCTCTGTGCCACGATCTCGGGAAGCCCGGCACGACCACCCACGAGGACGACGGCCACATCCGCTCACGAGGGCACGAGGAGGCGGGGATACCACCCACGACCGCGCTCCTCGACCGCTGGAACGTACACACCCTCCTGGGCTACGACGTGCGGGCCCAGGTGTTCGCCCTCGTCGCCCAGCACCTCAAGCCCGGGCTGCTCTACGACGCTCGCGACCAGGTGTCGGACGGGGCCATCCGCCGCCTCGCGCGCAAGGTCGAGCCCGACCTGCTCTACCGGGTGGCGAAGGCCGACTGCCTGGGGCGCCGCCCGGGAGATTTCGAGCCCGTGGCCATGGACTGGTTCCGGGAGCGGGTGAGGCGGCTGAAGGTGGAGGTCCGGCCCCCGGACCGGATCCTCCAGGGACGGGACGTTCTGGCCCTGGGCGTCGCCCCTGGCCCCGAGGTGGGGCGGATCGTGAAGGCCGTCTACGAGCTCCAGCTCGACGGCAAGGTGACGACGCTGGAGGAAGCCCGAGCCGAAGCGCAGCGCATTCTCGGCAGCTCCCCGAGCGAATAGCGCTCCGACGGCCCATTTGGGAGCTCTCGGGCGTCGAGGCTGCGGCGGCCGGGCGGGCGAGGGATCCCGGTAGCTCCGGCTGAGGCTCCCGGCCAGGTGCTCTGCCGGTGCGGCTGCGGTCGGCCACCCGGCCGCCGCCGCCTCGAACCCCCTGCGGCAACCCCGTCGCCAGAGCCGCCGCCGCCACGGGGCGCTTTACTCAGTGCCCGTAGGCTGTCTCGGCGTCCAGGACCTCGAGGGTGTGGGCGTAGAGCTCGTCGGCCTGCTCGTGGCTGTTGGCGATGGCGGTCACCCCCAGCTTGCCGAACTCCGAGAGCGCGCCGATGAGATGGAAGAGCACCCCCGACTCGGTGCCGTGGCTGTAGTGAAGCTTGTTCATGGTGAGGATCTCGACGAGGTCCTCGGGGAGCAGCCCCCGGTACCGCTCGGAGAAGAGGTTGTCGGTCGCCTTGTAGAACTTGGCCTGCCCGCTGGGGGAGCGGTAGAGCCCGCACTCGGGGTCGAGCGATCCCCCGGTGAGGAACTGGAGCGCGAGGTAGGGGTGGGTGGTGCCGCCCATGCGGAGGTTGATCTCGAGGGCGGTGAGCTTCCACTCTTCGGAAGGATCCCGGCGGTGGACCAGGAAGTCGACCCCGTATCGGCTGACCACCCCGCGGCGGGCCAGCTCCTGGCCGACCTTCCGGCCCGCTTCCTGGATCCGGACCCGGTAGTCGTCCCGGGCCGGGAAGCGACAGCCGAGGAAGACCTGCTCTCTCGGTCCCCCGAGGATCTGGTCGTGGGTGGACACCGCCAGGACGTCGCCCCGGGGGCTGATGCGGTACTGGGCGCTCGGCGAGTGCTTCTCCGGGGCGTCGATGAACTCCTCGGCCACGCCGCCCATCCGGGAGTACTTCTCGAAGTACGCCTCCGTGGTCTCGGTGGGCACCGAGAACTCGAGGCGGGTCAGGGCGTCGCGGAGCGCCCCCTTCGAGCGTGAGACGGGAAGGGACACGATTGCGTTCCCCTCGCCCGAGAAGCTGTCGTTCAGCTTGAGCACCGCCCGCTGCAGATCCGGTCGTCTCCCCCGGAGCTCCTGCAGCGCCTCTCCGGCATCGGTGGCGTCGCGGAGGTCCTCGAGCCCGTCGGGGACCTCCACCCCCGCTTCGCGCATGGCCTTTCGGGACCCCGACTTCGTGCCGAGCCCGGCGAGGCGCGGGTCACATCCGTTGAGCGGGATGCCGAGGAGCACGGCCAGCTTCCGCTCGAGGGGAGTGGAGTTGAAGACCGTCAGGTACGCCCGCGAGGGATCCATGATCCCGGCGCGGATCCTCTCGATGAGGCGCGGACGCTGGAGGATCTTCTCGGTGAGCGACCGGGGCGACGCGTCGTCGGCGCACAGCAGCGTGAGCCGCGAGCGGGCGTGGCTGGCCGGGATCCCGGCCAGGAACTGCAGGTAGTACTCGAGGATGATGGGGTGGATGGGCTGGGAGGTGACGAAGACCATCCGCGCCCTCGGGTTGCGGAGGCGAATGAGGAGGAAGAGGAGCCGCTCCTCGTAGAAGCTGGCCCCGGCGATCTTGGTGAGCTCGCTCTGGTCGAGGGTCAGGGACGGCACCACCACCGAGGTGTGTGGCACCTCGTTGGCCATGGTCAACGCATCCCAGACCTCGGCCAGGCGCGGCTTGAGGGCCTCGAACTCGGTGATCTCCCGCTCCGGCGTGAGGTCCTTCAGAAAGGGAGGCTTCGGGATCATTCCCGGTCCCGGGCTGGCTAGAAGGCCTCGGCGGTCCGCTCCACTTCCACGGACTCGCCGGCCACGGCCTGGAGCACGCGGCCCTCGTGGAGCCCCGTCCAGCGGCCGTGCGATTCCACGCGGCCCCTGATCTGGCGGAAGAGGTGGAACCGCAACGGCCCCAGGAGAGTGAAGTCCGAGGTCAGGTGCAACCCCCGGTCCACGTCCTCATCCGGCAGCGACCCGGTGAGGATCTCGAGGCGCTCCGTGTACCACTCTTCGCTCACCTCCCCGCGGTCCCGCTTCTGACCGAGGATCATCACCTGCCGGAAACGGTCCACGATCTCCGGGTGGTGGTTGACGGCGAAGACGCGGGGGAAGACGCCGCCCCGGTCCCGGGCGAACTCCAGCATCGTCACCGCGTCTCCCCGCGGTCCACCCACTCTCAGCGTCTCCCAGCCGATGGGGTCGACTCCGGCCGGGAACCCCGTCGACGGCGGCACCAGATCGAAGAGGCGGTTCTCCACGACACGAAAGCGCTTCTCCTCCCCGAGCCGGGCCGCGAAGTGCCGGAACCAGGGGTGCTCCCGGGCGGAATCGGAGAGGACGTTCTCGAGAACGCCGGTGCACTTTCCCTTCTCCGGGCCCCGCAGGCCCGGCTGGGCCGCCCCCGACCAGCGGCACAGGACGCCGAACGTGTGGCACACGCCGAGGAGGGCCGCACCCTCATCCGCCTGGACGGCATCGAAGAGCCGGAAGGCGGGTGCTTCCCACGCCGGATCCTCACGGATGCCCTGAGACTCGGGAGCGACACCGTCGTTGCGTCGCGGGTCGATGTGCCCGGGGCCCCCGGTCCCGAGATAGAGCGCGAAGCGCGGCCCCGGCGGCTCCGGCAGCATCCCGCTGCGGCGCACGTCGTAGGAGAGGACCCGCACCCGCAGGTCCGCTGCCTCGAGTGCCTCGATCGCCTCGCACGCTGCGTCCATCACCGTGTGGACCAGCGAGTCGTGCCCCAGGTTGGGCCAGCCGTGGTTCAGGTCGAGGATCGCGACATCGACGGCGAGGGGATCCGCCGGGGGGATGTCCTCCGGTCTCTCCACCCGGACGTACTCGAAGATCCCGCAGGGCGGGCTCGCGGGGCAGTCGGTCACGCAGAACTGCTTGCCGTACTGCTGCTTGAAGCTGCAGGAAAAGGGCATCGGCTTCCAGTCTACCGGCGCCCCCCCCGGCCCGTCCACCGGCCCCTCGGGGTGTCAGCGCACGTGAGAATGTCCCACCGCTGCAAATCAGAAGTGGCCCTTGCTGTTGACGACGATTCGGTCGCCGTACTCGTCCACGGGCACGGGGGAACGACCGGCGGAGGCGCGAAAGCGGGTAACGACGTCCCGACCGTAGTCCACCTCGGCCATGAGGGTATTGTGGGTCCGGCACGTGAGGGTCACGTTGGAGAGGCCGTGATCGCCCCCGCGGGCGAAGGGCTTCTTGTGGTGGAACTCGAGGTCGTGCCGCTTCGCGCAGCGGTGGGACATCCCCGACGTCCGCTTCAGGACCTCGTCCGCGTTCTGGCGGGTCAGGTGCGGGGCCAGGCGGGCGATCCCGCTCAGGTGGAGGCGTCCGTCGCAGAGCATGGGCAGAAGGTCCGGGAGCTGGCGGGCCGCCCGGGCCACGGTGATGCGCAGATAGGCCTCGTTCTCCCGGAGGCCGAGGACCCGGCGGCAGTACTCGAACATGGACGAGCAGGCTTCCTGGGCGTAGAGGCGTCTCAACTCCACCTCGCCGATGTGGGCCACGACGTCGGCCTCGACGCCTCGGGACTGCTTCACGAGGTCGGACAGCCGGCGGAGAAGATCTTCATCACGGACGTTCCTCAAGCTCTGCATGGCGCTCCCTGGGAGAGAGAGGCCCGCGAGACCGGCCGGCAGGGGATGCGGCAGTGTTGCGGCATCCGGGCGACGTGCGACCCGAGGACAGTGTACGTTCGCCGGGTGCCACAGGAGTTCCGGTTCTTAACGGAAGAAGACGTTACGGGGGGGGCGGCCCCTCTCAATCCGCCCCGCCGATTCGTGGCGCCGCGGGACCTGGGAGGGCTTAAGATGGAAGCCCTCTGCCATCGGCCTTGAGCGGTCCGGCCGGCTCGCCCTCAACCCGCCGGCTGTCCCCAGGAGGAACGACATGAGCCTCGAGCTGAAGCTGGTCACGGTCGAGAATCCGGACGAAGCCAACCTGATCCTCGGCCACTCGCACTTCATCAAGACCGTCGAGGATCTCTACGAGGCGGTGGTGGCCTCGGTGCCCGGGGTCGAGTTCGGCCTCGCCTTCTGCGAAGCCTCCCAGGAGCGGCTGGTGCGCGTCGAGGGGACCCACGACGGAATGAAGAAGAGGGCGACAGAGGCGGCCCAGGCCATCGGCGCCGGCCACACCTTCGTGATCTTCCTGAACAATGCCTTCCCCATCAACGTGCTGAATGCGGTCAAGGCCTGCCCCGAGGTCTGCCGGATCTACTGCGCTACCGCCAACCCCCTCCAGGTCGTGGTGGCCGAGACCGAGCAGGGCCGCGGAATCCTCGGCGTGATCGACGGGCTTTCGCCCCTCGGCGTCGAGGGCGATGCCGACGTTGCCCACCGGCAGGAGCTTCTCCAGAAGTTCGGCTACAAGCGCTAGCAAGGAGGGACCACATGGGCCTCGCGCTCACCTCACCGGCCTTCGCTCCGGGCGGGGAGATCCCCACCCTCTTCACCTGCGAAGGCAGTGACGTCTCGCCTCCCCTGGTTTGGACGGGGGTGCCGGACGGCACGAAGGGCCTCGTGCTGATCGTGGACGATCCCGACGCGCCCGACCCCGCGGCCCCCAAGATGACCTGGGTCCACTGGGTGCTCTACGGCATACCCCCCGACGCCCGTTCCCTGCCCGAGGGGGTGGCTTCGGGGGCCCTCCCCGCGGGCACGCGGGAGGGACTCAACGACTGGAAGCGCACCGGCTACGGGGGGCCCTGCCCGCCCATCGGGCGGCACCGGTACTTCCACAAGCTCTACGCCCTCGACACGGAGCTCCCCGACCTGGGCGCGCCCACGAAGGCCGCCGTCGAGGCGGCCATCAAGGGTCACGTCCTCGCCGAGGCGGAGCTCATGGGGACGTACGAGAAGAAGAGCCCGTAGCGGTCTCGCCGGGTCCGGTGACGGCGCTCACTGGCCCGATCGCGGGTCGTGCGGGGACAATGAAGGGGGAGGTGTCCATGCGTGTGGTCACCGGTGTGTTGATCGCGGTGTTCGCCCTCGGGGCGGTGGGCGGGGTCCAGGCCGACAAGCCGAAGAAGAAGGACACGCCGCCGGGTCTGGCCAAGAAGGGCGGGGTGCCCCCCGGCCTCGCCAAGAAGGGCGGCCTTCCCCCGGGGTTGGCCAAGAAGTACGGGGTGGTCCCCGAGCGGCCCTACATCGCCCTGCACCCCGAATACGACGACCGGGCGTGGTTCCTCATCGATGGTCGCTGGGTCCTCAAGGGTGATTTCGACAAGGCCCTCCGAACCGAGGTCAAGGAGATCCGCACCCGGGCCCCGGCGCCCCCGCCGGTCCCCCTCCCCCTGGTCGACGTCGACCTCCGAGTGGTTCTCTTCGAGTAGCGCCCTTCGCCGGCTCTCTCAGCGCCGGCGGACGGTGTCGGGGTAGGCCGGCAGGGTGGCGAGGCGCGGGTCCTCGACGGGTCCCCCGACGGTGAAGTGGTAGAGATCCCGGAAGGCGCTTCCCTCGAGCCCCAGGAGCTCGTGCACAACGTCGTCGAGGTAGCACCCGATCCCCGTTCCCCGGAGACCGGCCGCCTCGGCCTCGAGGTACAGGACCTGCCCCAGGACGCCGCACTCCCAGAAGAGACGGCGGTACCACCACGGTCCCTCGTCGAGGCTCGTCTCGAAGAGTGACAGCATGCCGAGGCTGAACGCGGACTCGGAGGCGATGCCCTGCTGGCAGCTGACGAACCGCGCCACGGACCGGGCGTCGCCCTCTTCGAGGAGGAACAGCCGAAGACGCGAAGGGACGCCCTGAGGGGACTCCCAGGCGAAGGACGGCCGGGTGGCCGCCCTCAGGGCGTCGTGGGCGCGGCCGTCCCGCTCGAGCAGGTAGAGGCCGGGAGGGAGTCCGTCGACCCGATGGACGAAGAGCACCGGGTGGATTCGCGGGCGCCAGGGCAGGACGTCCCACGGGGGAGCGTCGAGGCGGGGACGAAGGGCGTCCAGGATCTCGAAGAACCTGTCGGCGGCGAGGGGGGTGCGCCCATCCATGGCCACCGCGCTGCGGCGCTGGCGGATCAGGGCCACCGCCCTCGGCGTCGCGCGGTCCGGGTCGGTCACCGCTGCCAAGGACACGATCGCCACGGCGGAATCGTGTCCTTGGCCAAGGCATCCGGCCGCAGGCCGGTTCGGTCCCGGGGAGGGCGGGGCCTCCCCGAACGTCGCGTCGCCGGTCGGATCGGAGCGTGGCTTGCGGGTCGCGGCGGCCACGGTGTCGATCTCCGACCACTCCACGTGGGCCGAGCTCAAGGCGTTGGGCTGCCCGGACCACGTCCCTCGCCGGGCCAGGGCCAGGAGGTCTACGATCTCGTTCTCCGCTCGTGAGATGGCCCCGGCGCGAGCGGCCGGAGGCGCGACCACGACCAGAGCGTCCGGATGCTCGCGGTCGGGGGTCGCCAGTGCCTCGTCCCGGTCGAGCCCCAGGAGAGCGGCCACGTCGTCGTCTCCGGGGCTCTCGAGGAGCCGGGCCGACCAGCCGAGGACGGCGGCGGCGTAGCGGAGGGTGGCCAGGGCGTGGCCCGCGTCGTGCTGGCAGTACCGGAAGGCCCGCTCTCCGTACTTCCAGGCCTCGCGCCAGTGAATCGAGGCCAGTCCCACCAGGAAGCCCTGGTGGGACAGAATCTCACCGAGGCGGCTCCGGTCCGCCGGCTCGGGCGTCCAACGGCGCTCGAGCACATGATCCCGGCTCAGATAGTGGTAGAGGCCGGCCTCGAGACCCGGCCCGCCCGCCACGAGGACGTACCCCTCCGTCGGGTGGAGATTGCCGCTGGAGGGGTTGGCCCGGAGCGACCACCGCGACGCCCCGTGCTGCTTCCAGGCGGTGAGGCCGAGGGCCAGCTCGAGGAAGGCCCCCAGCGAGCTCCGCTCGAAGGGTCGGGGCGCGAGGGTCCCCGCTTGGTGGAGGTCGTCCCAGCTCGCGGTGAGATCGTCCCCGGCCAGGGGCAGCTCGACGGTGGGGGCGCCAGCCCAGCTGCGGAACGGGTCGGGCTGGTTGGCCCAGTCCAACCCACCGGGTCCCGGCGCGAAGCGCTCGGGCCGATGGGTGCTGCGCCCGTGATAGCGAAGAACGACGTCGCCTGGGCTCCGGGTCGACATCCCCTGGTCAGCCGGCGTAGCGAGTGCGGAGCTGCCGTCGCACGATCTTGTTCGACGCGGTGCGGGGGAGGGCCTCCACGACCTCGACGTCGTGGACCCTGAAGAGGGGATTCAGGGTCGCCGCAATCGCCTTCTGCAGCTCGTCGCGGAGAGCGGCCCGATCGACGGCGTGCTCCGCCACCACGAAGACGACCAGCCTCTCGGCCCCGCCCCCGGGGGCGGGCACTCCGACCGCGGCGCTCTCGTAGACCGCCGGGTGATCGTTCACCACGCGCTCGAGCTCGACCGAGCTGACCTTGATGCCCCCGAGGTTCATCGTGTCGTCAGCCCGCCCCAGCGCCCGGTAGCAGCCTCCGGGGAGGCGCGCCATCTGGTCACCGTGCCGCCGCAGAATCTCGCCCCCGGGTCCGCTCGGGCAGCCCTGGTAGTACGTCGCGTGGTGGTCGGCGTTGAGCAGGGACTGGGACAGACCGAGGGCCGGGGGCACGAGGTAGAGCTCGCCCTCCCCCTCTCCGGAGATCACCCGCCCCTCTTCGTCGAGGAGGGCGACGTCGATTCCGAGGGCCGGTGTGGTGAAGGCGGCGGGGGAGGACGGCTGCACGACGGTGCCGGTGATGTGACCGCCCCCGATCTCGGTGCCGCCCAGGTACTCGACGACGGGCGCCCGGTAGTCGGCGAGGCTCATCAGCCAGAGGTAGTCCTCCGGGTTCGAGGCCTCCCCCGTCGAGCTGAACACGCGGACCCCCTCCCACGCGCCGGGCCCCACGGCCTCGTTCGCCCGCCAGCTGCGGACCAGCGACGGCACGACCCCCAGCATGCTCACCTTCGCTTCGCGCACGAAACGGGCGAACCGGTCTCCGGCGGGCGCGCCCTCGTAGAGGGCCATGGTGGCGTCGTTCAGCAGGCTCGCGTAGATCAGCCAGGGGCCCATCATCCAGCCGATGTTGGTGGGCCAGCAGACGACGTCCTCGGGGTGGACGTCGTGGTGGAAGTGAGCGTCCATGCCGCACTTGAGCGGGGTGAGGGCGGTCCAGGGGATGGCCTTGGGCGTGCCCGTCGTCCCCGAGGAGAACAAGACGTTGGTCACGTGATCGGGGGACGCCACGAAGCCTTCCCCCGACTCCCGGGAAGAGAGAAGGTCCTCCCAGGCGACGTCGCCCGCTTCGAGCCCGTCCGGACCGACGACGATGGCGTGGGCCGCGCCCCCCAGGCCGTCGAGGGCGGCACGGACCCTCGGATAGAGCGTGATCTCCCGTCCCCCCCGGCGGTAGGCGTGGACCGTGACGACGGCCCGGGCTTTTCCGATCTCCATGCGCTTCGCCAGCTCGGCCGCGGAGAAGCTGTCGGCGACCGACACCACGCGGCACCCGGCGCGCACCGTGCCCAGGTAGGCGGCCACGCACTCCGGGGTCATGGGCATGTAGAGCGCGACGCCGTCGCCCGGCGACAAGCCGGACTGCCGCAATCCCCGGGCAAAGCGGTCCACCAGGGCCTCGAGCTGTCCGTAGGTCCAGGCCTCGGGCTCACCCGCGTCCTCCCGGGTGAAGAGGATGGCCTTCCTGTCCGGGGGCGCGGTGAAGCAGCTCCGGGTGATGTCGAGGCGGGCTCCAGGAAGCCAGCGAGGCTTCTCAACGCCATCCTCGAGATCGAGGATGACGTCGGGCGGCTCCTCGAAGACGATCCCGAGGCGGGGGAGCACCTTCCGCCAGAGCTCGTCTCGGTTCGCGACCGACCACCGGTGGAGAGCCGGGTAGTCCTCGACCCCGACCTCTCGCATGAGCGAGGTGAGGTGGGCGCCGTCGCGCGTGGCCGCGTCGGGCCACCAGGCGGGCGGCGCACCTTCGGCCGCGAGTCGGCCGTAGGCCGACAGGAACGCCTCCCAGTGCCGGGGGAAGGGTGGTCGGTCCCCCCCCCGGACCGCTTCGACGAACCGACGCCAGGCGTCTTCGGCCACGGCTAGACAGGCTCGAAGATGGCGGTGAAGTGCCGCAGCACGGATGGGGCCTTCGCGATGCGGTAGCCGCGGAGGCGGTCCTTCATCCCGGCCACCGCGATGACCGCCTCGGCCACGTAGTCGATGTGCGACTGGGTGTAGACGCGTCGCGGGATGGCGAGGCGGACCAGGTCCATGGGCGGGATCCGCTCGGTCCCGTCCGGCTGGAGGCCGAACATCACGGTGCCGATCTCCACGCCGCGGATGCCGGCCTCGAGGTAGAGGGCGCCGGCCAGGGAGATGCCGGGGTACTGGCGCGGCGGGATGTGAGACAGGAGCGCGCGGGCGTCCAGGTACACCGCGTGCCCTCCGGCCGGCTGCAGCACCGGCACCCCCGCGCCCACCAGCCGCTCGTGGAGGTACTCGGTCGACCGGATGCGGTAGCGGAGGTAGGACTCCTCCAGGACCTCCTCCAGGCCGCGCGCCACCGCCTCGAGGTCGTAGCCGGCGAGGCCACCGTAGGTGGGAAACCCCTCGGTGAGGATCAGCAGGTTCCGGCAGCGGTCCGCCCACGCGTCGTCGTTGAGGGCCAGGAAGCCCCCGATGTTGGCGAGCCCGTCCTTCTTCGCCGACATGGTGCAGCCGTCGGCCAGGGAGAACATCTCGCGGGCGATCTCCCGGGGTGTCCGGTGGCCCTGGCCCTCCTCGCGCTTCTTGATGAAGTACGCGTTCTCGGCGAAGCGGCACGCGTCGAGGAAGAACGGTTTGGCGAAGCGGTCGCACAGCCGCCGCACTCCGCGCAGGTTCTCGAGGGAGACCGGCTGACCACCCCCGGCGTTGTTGGTGACCGTCACCATCACCAGCGGGATGCGATCTCCCTCCGTCTCGAGCGCGCGCCCCAGCGCGGCGAGGTCGATGTTTCCCTTGAAGGGATGGACCTGCGAGGGGACTCGTCCCTCGGGGATCACGAGGTCGCGTGCCTCCGCCTTCTCGGTCTCGACGTTGGCCCGCGTGGTGTCGAAGTGGTTGTTGTTCGGCACGATCTGGCCCGCCTCGAGGACACTGTGAAAGAGGATCCTCTCCGCCGCCCGCCCCTGGTGGGTGGGGATGACGTGCCGGTACCCGGTGAGGTCGCTCACCACGTCCCGGAAGCGAAAGTAGGAGCGGCTGCCGGCGTAGGACTCGTCGCCCTGCATGAGGGCGCCCCACTGCGCCGCCGACATCGCCCCGGTACCGGAGTCGGTGAGGAGGTCGATGAGCACGTCCTCGGCGCGCAGGCGAAAGACGTTGTAGCCGGCCTCCCGGAGCGCCGCCTCGCGCTCCTCGCGCCGCGTGAACTTGATCGCCTCCACCGACTTGATGCGGAAGGGCTCGATGATCGTGTTGAAGTGCTCCACCGCGGTACTCGCTCCCCGGGGGCGCTCGAGCGCTCCCCTCTTCAGGCCTGCTCGTCGAGATCCCGCGCCATCATCGCGATGATGTCGGAGCGGCTGACGATCCCCACGAGACGGTCGTCCTCGACGACCGGAAGCGGGTTCACCCGCTGCTTCACCATGATCTCGGCCAGCGACTCGAGCTCCTCGTCGGGTCCGATGCTCACCACCTTCTCCGTCATCACGTCCCGGGCCAGGGTGCCCAGCATGTGCCGCATCCGCTCCTGATAGTGGGCGGGCGTCTCGAGAGGGATCCGGGCGTCGAGAAGGGCGAAGAACGCCGGCGGCTCGAGACGGGTGTTGCGGACGATCAGGTCGAGCTCGGTGATGATCCCGACCAGGCGGTCGTTCTCCACCACCGGGATGCCGCTGATGTCCCGGTCGGCCATGAGCCGAGCCACCAGGTTCACCGAGGTGTCGGGGTGAGCGACGACGACCTCGGCCGTCATGATGTCCCGCACCTTCATGGGCGCACCTCCGATGCGAGTATATCCTCAGGCTCCCGGTGGTCCCGGGTCTCGTCCGCGCCGCGCCAGACCCAGGACCACGGCACCCACCGCGACCACTCCGGCCGCGACCAGGGCCTCGCGAGCGGTGGCGCCAAACCCGGCCAGGACGAGGGCCACAGCGAGGGTCAGGGGGGCGGGCCAGGCATCCCGCGGCCGCAGTCCCCGCTCCCCACGGAAGGCGAGGGCGAGGAGGGCGGCGGCAGTGACCCCGAACTGCCCGAGCACGGCCAGGCTGGAGAGAGCGAAGAGCTCCCCCAGCTCGCCGAAGCTGACGAAGAGGGCCACGAGCACCCAGGTCACGGCCAGGGCGCGCCGGGGCACGCCGTCGGCGGCGATCCGGTCGAGCCCCCAGAGGCCGCCCTCGCCGGCGGCGGTGGACGAGAGGTAGCGGGGCGTGGTGACCATCATCCCCAGGGCGATGGCGACGGCAGAGAGGCTGGTGCCCGCGGCGACGAGCCGGGCCAGGCCCACTCCTCCCAGGACCCCGGCGGCGTCGGCCAGGGGCGCGGTGGAGGAGGCGAGGGCGGGCAGCGCGACCACGCAAGCCCAGGCCAGGCCCACGTAGAGGGTGACCGAGAGCACCAGGGAGCCGACCGTTGCCCGGGGAACGGCCCGCGCCGAAGAGCGCACCTGGCCCGCGATGACGGGGACGATCTCGAACCCCTGGCACGCGAACATCGCGGTCAGGCCCGCCCGGAGCCAGCCTGCGGTCGGGACCGCGGGGGCGGGCGTGGCGACCGGACCATCGTGAAGCATCCACGCCACGAGGAGGAGCAGCAGCGGCGTGAGCTTGAGAACGGTCAGGCCGGTCCAGATGTGTGCCGACAGGCGGAGGCCGGAGGCGACGACCCCGGTGACGAGGGTGAGCAGGGCCAGGGCGGCGATCCGTCGGGAGAGCGGGTCCTCGAGGCCCAGCGACGGGGCCACCGACCAGGTCAGCCCCACCAGGACGGCGGCGACGCTGAAGAACGCGCTCACGTAGGTGATCCAGCCCACGAAGGCCGAGAAGCTCTCGCCAAAGGCGGCCCGGGCAAAGACCACCGGGCCCCCGTCCTCGTCGAACCGGGAGCCGAGGCGGGCGAAGGCAAAGGCGGCCGGCAGCAGGGCCAGGCCGGTGAGGGCGAACACCGCGACGGTTCCGAAGCCGGGAGCGTTCGCCGCCACCGCCGCCGGCACGAAGAAGATGCCGACGCCGACGATGCCGTTGACGCCGAGGGCGAGGAGCTGGAACGTGCCGACGACCCGTGGCGCGTCGTTCTCCGGGGGCATGGTCCTGGGGGCGAGTTCACCACAAAGCCCCATCGAACACAAAGAAGATCGTTGTCGACGCCGTCAGGGCCAGCTTATGATGGCGGCCAGGGACCCGATCGCCAGGGCGGGATCGTGTCCCTGGCCGAGGCATCCGGCCGCCGGCCGGTTGGTCCTCAGCAGGAGGGGCGCGCTGGAGGCACCAGAGGCGCGCGACGGGCCGCCGGCCCGGGCGGGCGAGCGGCCCGGAGGGAGGCGTCAGATGCGATTCATCGCCGCGACCGGATGTCTCGCGCTCGCCGCCGGACTCGCCGGCGCTCCCGCGAGCGGTGTCGGACCGCAGGAGCGCTCCTCGACGTACGTCGTATCCGGCAGCTACACCTACCGCACGTACTGCGCAGGCTGTCACGGAGAGAAGGGCAAGGGCGACGGCCCGCTCGCGGAGAACCTGCAGTTCCTCCCCCCCGACCTCACCCAGATGGCGAAGCGCAACGGTGGAGACTATCCGACGAGCACGATCAGACGGATCGTGGACGGTCGAGAGCCGGTCGAGGGGCGAGGGGGTCCCGACATGCCGGTCTGGGGCGACGCGTTCAAGAACACCGAGACCGGGTTCGACGACGAGCAGGTCCGATTGAAGATCGCTTCCGTGGTCGACTACGTGAGGACCCTGCAGCAGCAGTAGGATCGGAGGCTCTGCCAGGGACCCGATCGCCAAGGTGGAATCGAATCCTCGGCCGAGGCATCCGGCCGCAGGCCGCTCGGTCCTCAGGGGCGCGGCTCGACCAGGAACGAGGGGACCTGGCCCCCGCCGGAGGTGACGTTGGCGAGGGAGGTGGCGCTGAGCCGGGTGAGGAAGCCCTCCACCTCGCCCCCGAAGACGTAGGGGTCGAGGTCGACGACGAAGTCTCCGAACCCCAGCCGGCCGCGGTCCGACCCCTCCCCGCCCGAGAGCACCGGAAACTCCTCTCGCAGAACGTCCACCCGCTCCTGGACGACGTAGGAGGAGGCGAGCGCCTCGGCCAGGGCGCGGGTCCACTCGTCGTCCGCCATCTCCCACCCGATGAAGACCCCCTTGCCCCCGTACTCGTCGTTGGGCTTCATCACCAGGCGGTCGCGGCGACCGAGAATGAAGTCGGGGAGATCCACCTCCTGCCCGGCGTGGGTGGTGCGACTCTCGCGGACGCGTCGGGTCCAGGGAACGTGGGCGCGGATGGCCGCCTGCTCCCCCCCGGTGAAGAGCCCTTGCAGCGTGTCGTCGGTCAGGACCTCGAAGATCGCCTTCTTGTGGAGCGGCTTGCAGCGAAACGGGTTGACGATCACCGCCGCCCCGTCGCGGGCGGCCTGGAGCAGGGGGCGGACCTCGTCCCGTCGCTCGAGGAGCTCGTTGACGAGGAGACGCTTGTAGACGATGTCGATGGGCAGGTCGCCGTGGCGTAGCCGCCCGCCCTCGTAGGTCAGGTGCCGGGGGTCGCACACCAGCGAGGGATAGCCCTCCGACTCGCAGTACTCGCGCACCATGTGGTGCTCCACACGGGTGGGGACGTCCTCGTAGTCGACGACCGCGATCGAAGGGTGCTCCTTTCGGCCCCCGGCCTCGCGATAGCAGCCGACGAGGGTGGCGAGGAGCCGGCGCCCGGTGTGGAAGGGCCGCAGGCGCCAGCGCTCCTGGAAGCGGCGGACGATCGGGATCTCGAGGAACACCTCGGCGAGGGTGTCCGCGTACGAGCTTCCGGCCGGAGTCTCCGCGTTCAGCTCCACGTACTGGTAGCTCGAGGGGGTCACGAAGGAGTCGAGCCGCGACAGGGGCGAGGAACGGGCGTAGCCGGGATCGAGACGGGCCAGCTCCCGCTCCTCCGGCAGCAGATCCACGCGGTCCCAGAGCTCCTCGCCGAGGCGCGACTCGACCTTCTCGATCGCCCTGAAGATGCCTCGACAGACCCCCCCGATCTGCCCGTAGACCGCAGGGGAGACGAGGTTGGGGCGCGGGAAGGAGCACAGCATGCGGCCCCCGAAGGTGAGATGGCGCTCGCGCATGCGGGCGAAGAAGCGCTCCTCGAGCTCCTGGGCGAGAGCCTCGTCGTCCCTCAGGAGAGCGTGGTAGTCGGCGACGGCGCGGTCACTTGTCGAGTCCATCCTCGGCCTCCGAGCCACTGCGACTTGTAGCACGCCCCGCTCCCGGCCGGAAGGACTGCTATGATCGCCGCCGAGGGTTTCCCGCCCTCACCCCACAAGATGGCCGAGCCCTCTCCGCCCGCCGAGCCGGTTCTGGACATTCGCGTGCGCTGGCGCGCGGGGGAGGCGCTTCTCGCCCTGGCCGGGGTCCTCACCCTCGTGGCCCTCGTGCGCCCCCTGGCCCATCGGCCCCCGGGCTGGCCCCAGGCCGCCGACGCTCTCCTCCTCGGCGTCGGGGTGACGAGCTCGGCCTTCCTCTCGAGCCTGCGGGGTCGGAAGCGGGCCGAGTCCCTCGCCCTCTATGCATTCCTCGTCCTGGCCGTCGACGCCCTGGGCCAGGTGGCGGGGCCGGCGGGGTTGCCGGTCTGGCCTCTCATGACGCTCCTGGTGGGATCGCAGGCGGTGGCGGAGGACCTGCGGGTGGCCCTGGCCTTCGCCGGCCAGGCGACCCTGCTCGCGTTCGCCGCGGCCTGGCCCTCCCAGGACTGGTGGCCGGCGGTGGCCGCCGCCATCGGCTACCCGGCCCTCGCCTTCGCCGTCAACCGGGCGCTGGCCGGCGAGAAGCGGCGCCTCGGGACCGCCCTCGCCGAGCTGGCCCGCCTCAAGCATGGGATCGACCAGCTGGAGGACGAGCCCGCCGATGCCCCGATTCCCGCGACGAGTGCCACCCGCGCCCTGCGGCAGGTGTCCGAGGAGGGTCGCCGGGCGAGGCAGCTGGACCGGGCGGCCGAGCTCGACGAGTCCCTCGAGCGGGTCATCGACGTCGCCCGGGCCGCGGTGGGGGCCCATGCCGTCGTCTACTTCGACGTCGACCGCCAGGGCGAACGGGCGCACCTCCGCGCCGGCCAGGGTCCGCCGAACCTCCTCCCCAACTGCGCCGCCCCCCTGGGCGGCGATCCCTTCAGCTTCGTGTTGGAGCGGGGCCAGACCTTCTACGCCACGGACTTCAAGCGGCTCCTGTGGGATCTTCCCTGGTACCGGGGTCAGGTGAGGATCGGCTCGCTGCTGGCGGTGCCGGTGCGGGTGGGGGAGGTGATCGTGGGCGTGCTCGTCGCCGACCGGCTCGAGATCCAGTCCTTCACCGGGGAGGAGCCCCGGCTCCTCGCCTCCTTTGCCGCTCTCGTTGCCGAGGCCATCCAGCGTGCCCGGGCCTCGCTCGGACGCGAGGAGCTCGACGCCGAGTTCAAGGCCGTCTACCCCATCTCCCAGCGGCTGGCGACCCTCGCGCGTGAGACCGAGGTACGGGAGCTGCTCCTGCGCTCCGCCCGGCACCTCGTGGCCCTCGACGCGGGGGCGGTGGTCATGACCGACGAGCTCGACACCCGCTATGTGGTGGAGGCCGGCTTCGGCTGGCCGGCGGACTTCCTCAAGCGGGAGGTGGCCCTCGACGAGCGCACCTGGGCCGCCTGGGTGCTGCGCAGCGCCGAGGAGGCGTACCTGCTCGACCACGTGGCCAGCCACGAGAACCGGATGCCGTTTCTGGTCCTCGACGAAGGGTCGGGCCGGGAGGAGTCGCTGCTCGCGGTGCCGCTGCGGGCGCGCAACCGTACCCTGGGGGCTCTCGTTCTCATGGCCTCCCGTGGGTCCTTCGACGCCTCCTCGCGACGCGTGCTGGAGATCCTCGCCAACCAGGCCGCCGCCACGGTGTCGCTCATCAAGGACCGGGAGCAGCAGCGACAGCTGGCGGTGCGCGACGGCCTCACCGGCTTGTACAACCGGCGGGCCTTCAACGAGCTCCTGGTGTCGGCGATCGCCAACGAGGACCGGCGCGACAACGGGCAGCTGGCCCTGGTGATCCTCGACCTGGACCACTTCAAGAAGCTCAACGACACCTTCGGGCACCCCGCGGGCGACGCCGCGCTGCGCTCTGTGGCCCGCCTGCTGGCGCAGCACCTGCGCAAGGGCGACCACGCCGCGCGCTACGGCGGAGAGGAGTTCGTGGTCATCTTCCCCGGCGCCAACCGGGATCGGGGGGTTCACGGCGCCGAGCGCCTGCGCCTCGCGGTGGCGAAGCATCGTCTCGTCTTCGAGGGAGCGCGCATCCCCCTCGGCGCCAGCTTCGGGGTGGCCATCTGGCCGACCGACGGCAAGGAGCCGGACGACCTCCTGGCTTCCGCCGACCGGGCCCTCTACGCGGCGAAGCAGGCCGGGCGAAACCGGGTGATGGCCGCTTGTGACCTCCGCGCTGGCCCCGTCGATCCCATGCCCTGAACCCCGGGGGTTGTCCCGCGGTCGCGGTCCAGGGGGGCATGGTGGTCCCGTGCTATCCTCGCTCCCCCGGACGCGACTGCTTTGGCCCCCGCTTCACCCGCCGACCCCCAGGACGTCGCCGCGGCCCCCCCGGTGGCCGGGGTGCGTCCCCGCTCCGCCGAGGACGACGTCCTCGACTACGCCGCGGTCGGGCTCATTGCCGGGCTGGAGGTGCACCAGCAGCTCCTCACCGAGCGGAAGCTCTTCTGCCACTGCCCCGCCGGCCGGTACACCCGCGCCCACGACGGCGTGGTGCTGCGCCACATGCGTCCCACGCTCTCGGAGCTCGGCGTCTACGACGGCACCGCGCTCATGGAGTTCAAGACCCGGAAGCACATCGTCTACCTCCTGAACCGGGAGAACACCTGCACCTACGAGATGGACGACACTCCGCCCTTCCCCGTGAACCAGGAGGCCGTGGACGTGGCCATCGAGCAGTGCCTCATGCTCGGGTGCGACATCGTGGACGAGGTGCACATCGCCCGGAAGCAGTACCTCGACGGCTCCATCCCCACTGGCTTCCAGCGAACGGCGGTGGTGGGTGTGAACGGGATCCTCCCCTTCCGGGGGCGCGAGCTCTCGATCACCCAGGTGACCGTGGAAGAGGACTCGTGTCGCGAGGTGGCGGATCAGGGGCACCTGATCGTGTGGCGCACCGACCGGCTGGGGATGCCCCTCATCGAGACGGTGACGGGTCCCGACCTCCGCACCCCCGACGAGGTGGAAGAGGCGATCCTCCTCGTGGGACGAGTCTGCCGCTCCACGGGACGCGTTCGTGTCGGCCTCGGGGCGAGCCGACAGGACGTGAACGTCTCGGTCCGGGGCGGCCGGCGGGTGGAGATCAAGGGCGTGCCCAGGGCCGGCTGGGCGCCCGCGCTCGTCCACGGCGAGGCGGTGCGTCAGGTCAACCTCCTGGGGCTCCGGGATGAGCTGCACCGGCGCGGATTCACCACTGCCGAGTCGATCCAGCTGGACACCACCGACGTCACCGAGCGCATGGCCGAGTCGGCACTCGGCGCGCTGCGGGAGGACGAGTGGGAGCGCCCACTGGAGAGTGAGGGGCGCCATCGGGAGTTCGAGCGGGGCGACGGCCCCTTCCGGGTCCTCGCCGTGCGTCTCCCCGGTCTCGTCGGCACCCTCTCGTGGCCGACCCAGCCCGGCCGCATGTTCGCCCACGAGCTCGCCGGGCGCGTGCGGGTGGTGGCCGGGCTCGACCGGTGGCCGATCCTCCATCACTCCGAGGACTGGCCGGAGGAGGCCCGGGGTGAGCTCGACGGCCTCCGGGCGGCGGCGGGATGCGCCGACGGCGACGCCTTCGCCCTGGTCTGGGGCCCGGAGCGTGACACGCGGACCGCCGCCGAGGAGATCCGGATCCGCTATGCCGAAGCCACCGACGGGATTCCCAGCGAGACGCGCCAGCCCTTCGAGGACGGCAGCACCGATTTCGAGCGCATCCTGCCCGGACCCGACCGCATGTACCCGGACACCGACTCCCCGCCCACCCGGGTCACCCGGGAGAGGGTCGTGGGCCTGCGGGCACGCCTCGCCGAGCGCCCGTGGGACCGGGAGGCCCGCTACGCGGCGGTGGGTGTCCCGCGGAGCACCATCCACTACCTGATCCGGCGCGGGGGGGCAGCCATGGTGGATCACGTGGTGGAGGAGTGCGGTGCCGACCTGCGCTTCGCCGCATTCTTCTTCGGAGAGCGCGTGAAGGGACTCGAGCGTGCGGGGACGACGGTCGAGGAGCTGGCGCGGGAGGACTGGTGCGCGCTCTTCCGGCTCTTCGCCGAGCGGCCGGTGCTCCGGGAAGCCTGGGCCGCCCTGGTGAACCAGGTGGCGCTGGTCCCCCCCACGACGGTCCCGCGGGCCCTCACCGAGCTCGGTCTCGATCGGGAGCTCGCCTCCTGGCACGACGAGCTGGCCGCCGGACTGGAGAAGGCGCGGGCCACGGTCTACGACGGCGACCCCGGGCGCCTGGCTCGCCACGCCGCCGGGGTCGCGATGCGCCGCCTGCGCGGACGCGTCCCGGCGCAAGCCGTGCTCGAGGCGCTGAAGGCGACCCTGGAGGCCGAGAGATGAGCGACGAGGACGTCCTCAAGGGCTACAAGGGCCGATCCCGGGCCTGCCTCCAGCGCTGGGGCGCTCGAGTGTGGAGCGACGTCCGGGCCACGAACGACGCGGGCAGCGTCTTCGAGGGCGTGGTCCTCCCCAGGAGCGAGACCCTGGACGACGAGCACGTCGTCCTGAAGCTCAAGACCGGGTACAACGTGGGCCTCCACGTCGACCGCATCACGAGCCTGGTGGAGGTGGGGTACAAGGAGGCGGTCTACAAGATCCCGGACCAGGAGTTCCCGTTCCGCCCCGACCTGCCCAAGGTCACCCTCCTGGGCACCGGGGGCACCATCGCCTCCCGTCTCGACTACCGGACGGGGGCGGTGATCCCGGCCTTCACCCCCGGTGAGCTCTACGGCGCCGTGCCCGAGCTCGCCGACCTCGCCAACCTCACAACGAAGAAGCTCTTCGGGGTCTTCTCGGAGAACATGGCGAAGGAGCAGTTCGTGATCCTGGCCGAGGCCATCGGGCAGGAGATCGAAGCCGGGGCGGACGGGATCGTCGTCGGCCACGGGACCGACGTCATGGGTCACACCGCCGCCGTCCTGTCCTTCATGGTGCAGGACACCCCGGTGCCCATCGTCATGGTGGGCTCGCAGCGTTCCAGCGACCGGCCCTCGAGCGATGCCGCGCGCAACCTCATCCACGCCGTGCGGGCGGCGGGACAGGGGGACATTGCGGAGGTCCAGATCTGCATGTTCGGGCCCACCTCCGACCAGTACGCCCTGCTGCACCGCGGCACCCGCTGCCGCAAGATGCACAGCTCCTACCGCTCCACGTTCCGGACCATCGGAGACATCCCCCTGGCCATGGTGGGGGAGGAGTTCCGCTATCTGAAGGAGGACTACCGGCGGCGCGACCGCTCGCGCAAGGTCCGGGTCAACACCGCCTACGACGATCGGACCACCATCCTCTACTACTACCCCGGGATGCAGCCCGGCGTCGTCGACGCCCTCGTGGAGAAGGGCTACCGAGGGATCGTGGTGGCCGGGACCGGCCTCGGCCACGTGAACAAGCCGCTGTTCCCGGCGCTGAAGCGGGCCATCGAGGCCGGCGTCCACGTGGTGATGACGGTCCAGACGCTGTGGGGCTACGCGCAGATGTACGTCTACGACACCGGGCGCGATCTTCTCGACATCGGCGTGGTGCCCCTGGACAACATGCTCCCGGAGACCGCTCTCATGAAGCTGTCGTGGGTCCTCGGGCAGACGGAAGACCACGACGAGGTTCTGAGGATGATGCGGGACGCGATCAACGGCGAGATCACCGACCGCGAGCCCCACAACGGCTATCTGATCCTGCAGGGGGGCCTGCCCGAGACCGAGGCCTTCATCTCGAGCCACTGGAAGTAGTCGCGGTCCCACGAGGGCCGAGCCGGCCGGCGGCCGGCGGCCCTGGCCCGGCACACGATCCCGCCATGGCGATCGTGACCCTGGCCGGGCACATGCTCTGGCGGTGCGCGCTGGCGCGCAGCGCTGCCCTCTGGCACAGTCGAGAGAGAACGAAGGAGGTGGCCTGATGCCGTTGCGGGTCCTGACCCTGGCGTGTGCCCTGGCCCTGCTCGCGGGAGCTCCGAATCGGGGCCGTGCGGATGACGAGGCCGTCGCCCAGGCCCGGACCAGCGCGAAGGAGTGGCTGGTCATGCTCGACGCCCAGGACTACGACGGAGCCTGGTCGGCGGCCGGGGCGCTCCTCAAGGCCGCGGTGACGCAGGACGAGTGGGCAAGGAGGATGTCCGTCACCCTGGGTCCGCTCGGCAAGGTCGAGTCCCGGGCCGTACGGTCCTCGGAGTACTCCACGACGCTGCCCGGGGCCCCCGATGGGGAGTACGTCGTCATCCAGTTCGACACCTCGTTCGAGAGCAGGCAGACCGCCCTCGAGGAGGTCGTGATGAGGAAGCAGCCCGACGAGAGCTGGAGGGTTGCCGGCTACCGCATCAGGTGACCTGGACGACTAGCCCTTCTTGAACAGCGCGTCGAAGGCGTTGCGGGCCCGGTCGGGGCCCGACTCGGCTCCACCCATTCCGGGCTGGCTCAGGGCCGAGGTCTCGCGGAACTCGAAGAACTCGCAGAAGTTCGACTTCTCCTTGTCGGTCTGCCACTCGGCCTGGGGCTCCCGGCACTGGTTGTTGGCACCCGGGTCGTGGAGGCGGCAGTTGAGGCAGCACTTGAGATCGGAGTGGCAGCGGGGGCAGGAGTCGTTCCGCGTGATCTCCGAGACCAGGTTGAGCTCCCCGCCGCAACGGTGACACACCTTCATGCCGTCACTCTAGCTCAAGCCGCGGCCGGCGGTGAAGCCTCTCCTCGTGGTCGGCCTCGCACGAGCACGACGGCGAGGACGAGGTACACGATCGCGTCGAGCCAGTAGATTCCCCGGAGGGACGCGTGGGCCAGCAGGCCGGCGACCGACGGGGAGATGGCCCCCCCGAAGAGCGCGGCCCCGGAGAAGAACCCGAAGGCCGTGGTCCGGGTGTCCTGGGGCACCATCAGGCCCCCGATCGTGTAGCAGAGGGTGAGGGTGCCCCCGCCCACCAGGCCGCCGAGGACGGCGAGGGCGAGGAAGGCCCCGTAGGACGGCACCAGGGCCATGGAGGCAACGATCGGCGCCCCGCCCACCAGGGTCAGGAGGAGCAGGCGTCGGGGAGACCGGGAGCGGCTCGCCCGACCCAGGAGGGTGGCGGAAGCCGCGGCGGCGATGGAGTAGACCGAGATGAGGATCCCGGTTGCCGAGGCCAGGCGCCCCGTCGGGATCCCGAGATCCTGCAGGTGCAGGGGCAGTATCGGGGTGAAGGAGCGTCCGATGAAGTTCACCCCGAAGAGCACGACGAGGAGCGTCAGCAGGCCGGGGATCACCACAACGGATCGAAAGCCCCCGGCGCTGGTTTCGCGGGTGTGCGCTCGCGGGCGCCCGGTCTCGGTGTAGAGGAGCAGGACGAGGAGCAGCGTGACCGCACACACCGCGGCCGCCACGAGGAACGTGCGCCGCATGCCGATGGCGTCGGCGAGGACGCCGCCGGCGAACGGCCCGATGGCCGCAGAGAGGATCTGGGCGGCCTGGACCAGGCCCACCGCTCGACCGGTGTCCTCTCGAGGGGCCTGGGCCGCGGCCATGGCCAGGCCCAGGGGGCCCAGGCCGCCGAAGAGCCCGAGCCCGACCCGGAGGGCCAGCAGCTGCTCCACGCGAGCCACCACCGAGCACAGGGCGAGCAGTGCGACGTAGGCGACCAGGGCCTTGACCGCGATGCTCTTGTGGCCGTGGCGGTCGGCGAGGCGCCCCCAGACCGGGGCCAGGAAGCCGGCCAGGAGGGGGGACACCCCGATCAGCACTCCCGCCCACAGCGCGGCCGCCTCCGGCTCTTCGATCCCCAGCTCTCGGACGTACAGGGGCAGGAAGGGGATCACGAACGCGAAGCCCGTGAACACCGAGAAGACCATGGCCACGGTGACGAGCTGGTTGCGCCGAGCGACAGCGGGGTCCAGGTTCACCGGAGAAGCCACACCTCGCCGATGGCCAGGGGTCCGTCAACGGCGAGGCGGGTCCGGCTCCGTCCGCTCGAGCCTCGCTCCTGCGCCACCTCCGCTGCCCGGCCCCGCAATCGCACCGTCGGCTCGTCCCGCGTGACCACGACGTCCCTCCAACGCACCCCTCGGCTCCATCCGGTGCCGAGGGCCTTGCTGGCCGCCTCCTTCCCCGCGATCGCGAGAGCGAGGGCCCGGACGCGCGCGGACCCGGCAGGGGGGAGGCGGGCCGCCTCCTCGGGATCCATCAACCGGTGGACGAAGCGATCACCGTAGCGCGTGAGCAGACGGTTCACGCGCGCGGTCTCGACCAGATCCACGCCCAGGCCCACCACCATGGTCACGAGGGCTGCCCTCGGCGACCATAGCACACGGCCGCCCTGGACCGGTTGGAACGGCGGGGCTTAGAATCAGGCCGCCGGGGATGGAGCGGCAATTGGAGATCCCGAAGTCCATCGGACCCTTCGAGCTGCGACGGAAGATCGGACACGGTACCTACGGGGAGGTGTTCGAGGGTTTCGACCCGGAGCGCGAGATCCGCGCCGCGGTGAAGCTCTTCGACAAGGCGCCGAAGGGCGAGGTGGCCTTCGCCCGACTCCGGCGCGACGCCGAGGCGGCGGGTCTGCTCGGCCACCCCAACATCGCCGCCGTCGTCGGCGTCGGGGAGCACGAGAGCTCCCCGTGGGTGGCCACCGAGCTGATTACCGGGGTGAGCCTGGCCCAGGTGGTCCGGTCGCGCAGCTTCTGGCCCATCGAGAGGGTGCTCGACGTCTGGCGCCAGCTGTGCGAGGGCCTCGCCCACGCCCATCGCGAAGGGCTCCTGCACCTCGACCTGAAGCCGAGCGACGTCCGGGTCAGCGCCGACGGCGACGTCAAGATGGTCGACTTCGGAGCCTGGCACGTGAAGACGCTCGAGCGTCGGCACCCGGGTCCCGCGGACGAGAGCCTCCACTACCGCCCGCCGGAGGTGGTGGCGGGGAAGCGCCCCGACCGCAAGACCGACATCTTCGCGGTCGCGGCCATGATGTACGAGCTGATCACCAGGCGGAAGGCGTTCCCCGGAGAGGCCACCACCGACGTCATTCGAAGCCTCTCCCGCTGCGAGCCCGACCTCGCCACCCTGCCGTCTTCGCCCTTTTCGCCCGGGCTCGAGCGCATCCTGTCGGCGAGCCTCGAGCGGGATCCGGCGGCTCGTCCGGCCTCCTTCGAAGAGGTGCACGCTGACCTCGTCCAGCTCGTCCGAGAGACCGCCCCGCGACTGCGCGAGCCGGAGGTGACGTCGAGCGAAGAATCGGGGGACGCGGAGCCCGAGAGGGACGACCTTCTGGCCGAGCTGACGCAGGCCCGGGCCGAGGACCGGCTGGAGGACGCCCTCGACGTCTGCCGCGAGCTCCTCGCCCTCGACCCGGACGACGAGATGGCCCGTCGCGCGCTCTCCGAGGTGGAGTCGGTCGTGATCAGCCGGGAGGCAGATGAGCTCGTCGGTGAAGCGCTCGCCCTCGCCGCGGACGGGGAGATCGAGCGGGCCACGCGGATTGCCCAGAAGGTGGAGCGCCTCGCCCCGTGGAGCCCGCGGTATCTTCAGCTGCAGGTGTACCTCGACGAGGAGCAGGCGAGGCGTGCCGCGGATCGCCTGGTGGCGACCGCCCGCGTGCAGCAGGCCGAGGGACGCTTGGGGAAGGCCCGGGCGGCCGCCGAGGAGGCGCTCGCGGCGATGCCCTGGCACGCCGCCGCCGGCCTCGTTCTCGAGGAGCTCAGCGAAGTTGAGGGGAACGCTGGCTCCGAGCCGGAGGAGGGGGACGCCACGCCCTCGCCCGCCGGCCCGCCCGCGCCCGTTTCGGCCCCCGGAACGACCCCCGAGCCCAGGTCCGAGCCTGAAGCCGAGCCTGAAGCCGAGCCCGAAGCCGAGCCCGAAGCCGAGCCCGAAGCCGAGCCCGAAGCCGAGCCCGAAGCCGAGCCCGAGCCCAGCCCCGCTGTGCCGCCCCGGGCCCCCGGACCCGCAGGCGCCCGGGCGGAGGCGCTCACCGCAGAAGCCCTCCGCCACTTCACGGCCGACGAGCACCAGCAGGCCCGAGCGGCGGTCGACCGGGCCCTGGAGCTGGACCCCTCCAACCGGAGGGCGCGGGAGCTCCAGAAGATTCTCCGGGTCCTCGGCTGAGTCGCCCCGTATGCTGCGTCACATTCGTGTGCCGAGTCACCCGTATAATGGGTACCGAAGCAAGGAGGTCACGATGCGGGGTGTCCATGTCGCGACCCTGGCGGCAGTCGGTCTGCTGCTGGGCTCGCTTGCGTCCGCCCAGGGTCTGGGTGACGTCGCGGCCAGGGAGAAGCAGAAGAGGAAGACCACGGGAACGACCGACGCCAAGGTCTACACCGAAGGCGACCTCGGCCCGTCCATTGCCCCCGTCGGCGTGCCCGAGACCCTGCCAGCCCCGGGCGAGGAAGCACCCAGCGGCGACGACGTCACCGAGACCGAGGGCGAGGGAGAAGCCACTCCCTCCGCCGACGAGCAGAGGGCCCAGGCCGAGGCGGCGTGGCGCAAGAAGCTGGACCAGGCGCATCAGGAGGAGCAGGTCTACCAGGACGTCATCGACAAGCTCCAGCTCGAGCTCAACGACATGAGCGGCGGCATCTACAGCCCCGGGCGGGCCAGCAAGATCGCCTTCCTCGAGGAGAACCAGCAGCTTCTGGCCGAGGTCCGTCAGCGCGTCGCCGACCTCGAGAACGAAGGCCGCGTCAACCGCTACCGCTGAGGCCGGGCGGGAAGGCGTCGCACTCTCTTCGTCTCGGCGAGGATCCCCCGGTTCTCGTTGATCCGGACATCGCGCACGGGATCGGGGGACTCGAAGGTCCACGAGCTGCCGGCGGGATCCAGCACGACACGCCGCGCGTTCCACCCCTCATCCGTCCTGACGCTGATCTCCAGCGGGAGTGGCCCCGGAAGGCCCCGGGGCTGCACGGTCACCGTCGTCTCGTGGCCGCCTGACGTCTTTCCCGTGCGGGCCGACCAGACCAGGGTGGGCAGCCCGGTGTCGTAGATCCAGCCCTCGAAGTAGGGCCCCAGGTCGAGCCCGCTGGCGTCCTCGAAGGCCGCCCGCAGGTCCTCGGTCGTGGCCTTGGCGTAGCGGTGCCGTTCCAGGAACGACCGGGCGCCCCCGAAGAACGCCTCATCACCCAGGACCTGCCGGAACATGTGGAGGACGCAGGCCCCCTTGTCGTACACGACCGCCCGCTGGATGCGGAGATCACCCGCGAGGTGGCCGAGGCGGTAGCCGAGATGGATGGGCCCGCTCTCGTCGTAGCGTCTCGCCCATTTCGCCATGCGGTCGAGCATGCTGCGGAAAGCCCCTTCGCCCTTACGATGGCGGACCCAGAGCGCCGCCGAGTACTGGGCCCAGGCCTCGGAGAGCCACTGCTCGCGGTAGCTCGCGGGGGCGACGCCCTGGCCCCACCACTGGTGGGCGACCTCGTGGGCCAGAAAGAAGTCGGGCATGTCGCTGAAGTTCGCGGGGTCCTCGGGCAGGGGCTGGGCGGCCAGCGCCGCCGGCCGCCTCTGCACGTAGACGAGGCCGGGCGGGCTGTGTCCCCCGGGGACCGTGGCCTCCGCGAGGGTGTGGTTCACCACCGGGTAGGGGCAGGCCCCGAAGCGCTCCGCGTAGAAGGCCAGCAGCTCCTCCGCCGTCACCATCTGCTTCCTCGTCTCCCCGATGGTCCGGGGGGCGCCGAACCCGCGGACCTTCTGCTCGCCCAGCTGGCGCATCCCGAGGTCCTCCAGACGTCCCACGACGGCGCTGAAGTACTTGCCGGGCTCCCGCAGCTCGTACGTGGCCCGCGTGCGTCCCTGCGCGGTCCGCACCGACACCAGCTCGCCGCCGGTCACCGCGAGAAGGTCCTCGGGCGTGTCGAAGTGTGCCTCGAGGGTGGCGTAGTCCTCTTCGGCGGGCCGGGGATACCAGGCGGTGCGACTGCTGTAGACGAGGGGAGGCCTGGTCAGGAGAGCCTGCTCGACGTAGGCGGGACGTGGCTCGGGGAAGAGCTGGGCGAGCTCCTGCTGGATCGAGGTCGGGTCGTGGCGTCCCGCGTAGCGCACCGTCAGCGAGAGCTCGTCGGTCCGTCCGACGAGGGGCCCGAGGGAGACCACGAGGCTCTCCTGCTCGCGGACCCGGAAGAAGAGGAGCTGACCCCCGTCCTCCGAGGACACCGAGCTCACCTGGAAGTCGTCGTGGAGCCGGAGGCGGAGGGTGGAAACAGGAGCGAGGAGCCGCAGGCGCAGGGTGTCCACCGCGCTCAGGAGGAGGCGTCGTGGATCGAACCGGGCGATCAGGCGATGGTGGAGAACGTCCACTTCCTCCTGCCGTCCGCCCCGGGTGCGCTCCGGGCGTCCCGCGGAGGGGTAGGAGCAGATCTTCGCGCCGTGATCGCGGTCGAAGAGATTGACGTCTTCGGCGTCCGCGCCGGCGAGCACGTAGGTCAGGACCCGCTTGCCCTTCCAGGGAAAATCGACGAGGGCGTCGCCCTGGTTCGGGAGGAGCCACCATGGCGACCGAGGCAGATCCGCGTCGATCAGGAAGCTGCGGCTCGCCCGCTCGTTCCAACGTTTGAGGGCCTCCGCCCGCCGCCGCCCGGAGTCGGGATCGAGCTGGAGGCGGCTCGTGTCGAGCAACTCCTCGAAGTCGTCGGGATGGAGCCGGACGAAGGCCCATTTCACCGCCCGGTCGAGGTTGGTCGAGCCGGCGAACTGCCGGAGCTGCTCGCCCTCGGCCGCGGGCCGCGGCGAGAAGCGGACGCGCCCCCGCCCCACGAAGACGAGGGCGGTGGGCCCCACCGCCTCCGACGTCCTGAACAGGGCTCCATCCTCCATGCGCAGCTCGAAGTCCTCGAGTCGCAGCAGCACCCCCCGCACCCGCCAGGCCTCGGGGTCCAGCGGGAGGTGGACGAGGCCGTCCACGTCCGCACCGACCTCCCTCTCCACGAAGGCCCAGCGGGCACCCCGGCGCTCGAGGAGGAGTTTCCAGTACTCCACCCGGGCCCGGGGTTCGGTGGCGTTGAAGACCTGAACGTCGACGGCCCGGCGGCTGCTGCCCGGCACCGGGCGCGGGCCGCTCAGCACGCGCAGCTGGGTCTCGTCGGCGGCGAAGGCCTGCCGGACCGCGGCCGCCTCCACGTCACGTCGCTCCGGCGACTCGAGGTCCCAGAGCGAGAGGTAGCCCTCGAGGTCCCGTGCGAACCACGCGTTGCTCAGCCTCTCGACGAGCTCGTCGGCGGTGGCCGGCGTCGCCACGGTCGAAGAGGCCGGGAGACTCCCCGGGGCGTGGCTCGGGAGGGCCCGGGAGCCCGGCACCGCCAGGGCCGCGGTCGCGGCGGCGACGCGGATCATCGAGTTCAGCGTGGGGTGGCGGAGCATCGTCAGGTCGTCCAGCGTCCTGGCTCAAGTAGACCACGGGCGCCAACGGGGGCGATCGGGGCGGGACGCCTATAATGATCGCTGACGTATTCATGCGCGAAAGGTTCCCCTCATGACATCCACGGTCTCACTGGCCGCTGCCTTCGTGGCCGGTCTCGTCTCATTCATCTCGCCCTGCGTCCTGCCCATCGTGCCCGGCTACCTGTCCTTCATCAGCGGGGTCAACGTCGCCCAGTACAAGGAGGGAGGGGCTCCCCGCGACCTCGTGCGGCGCGTCGCCCTCACCAGCGTCGTCTTCGTCCTGGGCTTCTCGACGGTCTTCGTCGCCCTCGGGGCCGCCGCCACCTACATGGGCTCTCTGCTCCAGGAGCACAAGAGGGTCCTGGGAGTGGTGGGCGGCATCATCATCATCATCCTCGGCCTCCACACCGCCGGCATCTTCAAGATCAACTGGCTGCTCTCCGAGAAGCGGGCCCACCTCGAGTCGCGCCCCCTGGGGCTCGTGGGGGCCTATGTCGTCGGCCTCGCCTTCGCCTTCGGGTGGACGCCCTGCATCGGCCCCATTCTCGGGGCCATCCTGCTCTACGCATCCCAGCAGGAGACGGTGACGCAGGGGGTGGTGCTCCTCTCCGCCTACTCCGCCGGCCTGGGCATTCCCTTCATCCTCTCCGCCCTCGCCGTGAACTGGTTCTTCAAGGCCTTTGGTCGCCTGCGCACCCACATGCGAGCGGTGGAGATCGTCTCCGGTCTTCTTCTCGTCGGGGTCGGCCTCCTCCTGGTGACCAACCGTCTGACCCTCATTGCCCAGTGGTTCACCAGGTGGTTCCCCGGGCTCGCCAACATCGGCTGATCCGCCTGCTTGCCGGGACTCCCGGCTGGCGATATGGTGAGGGGATGCGTCGACTACTCTTCTCCGTCGTGGGAGTGGCCCTGCTCCTCGCCGCCTGCGGGTCGCCCCCGAAGTCGTCCGAGGCGAAGGCCGCGCCCGCGTTCGACCTCCCCGATCTCAACGGTGGCCGGGTCAGCCTCGCGTCTCTGGAGGGCAAGGTCCTGGTGGTCGACTTCTGGGCCACCTGGTGCGGCCCCTGCATCAAGGAGATCCCCGAGTACGCGGAGTTCTGGCGGAAGAACCAGCCCCGCGGAGTCGAGGTCCTGGGCGTCGTCATGGACTCCGGCTCCCCTGACGAGATCCTGGACTTCATCCGCGAGTACAAGATCCCCTATCACCAGCTCCTGGGCGACGACGAGATCGCGGGGGCGTTCGGGGTGAACCAGGGTCTCCCGACGACGTTCGTGATCGACGGGGAGGGCGTGATCCGGAGCAAGATCCTGGGGAGTCCCCCGACCAAGTTCGACAAGCTGCAGGAAACCGTGGACGCCGCCCTCGTGGGCTGAGCGCCGCCCCACCATCGAGGTGATGTCGTGAGCGTGACCAAGGAGCAGGTGCTCTCCGCCCTGCGTGACGTGCAGGACCCCGATCTCCACAAGGACATCGTGACCCTGGGATTCGTGAAGGACGTCCAGATCGAGGACGGCGAGGTCGACTTCACCGTCGAGCTCACCACCCCGGCCTGCCCGGTGAAGGACCAGCTGAAGACCGAGGCCGAGGAGAAGGTCGCGGCGATCGACGGCGTCACTGCGGCCCGGGCGAAGATGACGGCCAGCGTCCGGACGCGCGGGGGCTTCGGAAAGCAGGAAATCCCCGGAGTGCGCAACATCCTGGCGGTGGGGGCGGGCAAGGGGGGCGTGGGGAAGACCACGACCTCCGTCAACCTGGCGGTGGCCCTGGCGAAGCAGGGCGCGCGTGTCGGCCTCCTCGACGGCGATGTCTACGGTCCGAACATCCCGCAGATGCTGGGCGTCACCGGGGCCCCCGAGGTGCAGGGCGAGAAGGGCATCGTGCCCCCGGAGGCCTTCGGCATCAAGGTGATCTCCATGGGGATGCTCGTTCCTCCCGACCAGCCGATCATCTGGCGCGGGCCGATGCTCCACGGCGCGGTCCAGCAGTTCATGCGCGACGTCCAGTGGGGCGAGCTCGACTACCTGGTGGTGGACCTGCCCCCGGGGACCGGCGACGTGGCCCTCTCCATGGCCCAGAGCGTCCCGATGGCGGGCGCAGTCGTGGTGACGACCCCCCAGGGAGTCGCCGTCTCCGACGTGCGCAAGGCGGTGGGCATGTTCCGACAGCTGAACATCCCGCTGCTGGGTGTCATCGAGAACATGAGCTACTTCGCCTGCCCCCACTGCGGCGAGCGCACCGACATCTTCGGCACCGGGGGCGGGAAGCGCATGGGCGAGGAGCTCGACATCCCGTTCCTCGGCGAGGTGCCCATCGACACCCGCGTCCGCGCCGGCAGCGACGAGGGACAGCCCATCGTGGACGCCGCCCCCGACGCTCCGGCGGCGAAGGCGTTCCTCGACCTCTCGAGCCGGGTGGCGGCCCAGGTCTCCATCCAGAATACGCGGGTCCTCCGGGTCGTCCAGTCCGACTAGCCGCCCCCACAGGGGCCGGCGGTTCCGACCCGGGCGCGCGTGCGTCCCGCGGTCGGCCTACTCGGACTCGAAGCAGCTCCGGTGGGACCGGCAGGTCTCGGGGCTGCACGGCAGCTCGTCGAGCCCCATGACCGTCGTGGTGTGCGCACACCAATACTGGGCGGTGGGCGAGGACACGCGGAGGTTCGGGTGGTCGCGCCCCGCCACGTAGTACATCTTCGTCCGCAGCCGGCGGCAGACAGGGTTCGAAGCGGTTTCCTGGGCGTCCATGGGCGTCCTCACGCGAGAGAAGCGACGACCCGGCGGACGAGCGTCGTCACCAGGTCGACCTTGTAGCCGTTGTTCGTCATGGGCTCGGCGCCGTCCACCGCCGCCTGGCCCGCCGCCTCCGCGCTCGCCGCTCCGAGCGGCTGGCCGACGAGGGCCTCCTCGGCCTTCGTGGCCCGCCACGGGATCGTGGCGACCTGTCCGAGGACGACCCGGGCCTTCTTCACCGAGCCGCCTTCCTCCTCCACCGCCACGGCGGCGGAGGCGAGGGGCCAGTCGAAGCCCGCGCGCTCGCGGACCTCGGCGTAGGCCGACTTCACCCCGCGGGTCGAGGGCACACGAATCTCGGTCAGGAGCTCGCCCTCGCCGAGGGTGTTCTCCCGCTCGGGGTTGACGTCCGGCAGGGCGAAGAACTTCCCGGCGGGGACCGTCCGCGTGCCCTCCGGGCCCTCCAGCACGAACGTGGCGTCGTAGGCCACGAAGGGCACGGCCGAGCTCGACGGGTGGGGCGGGTAGGCCGGGCCCCCTCCGAAGAGCACGTGGTAGCGGTTCATTCCCGCGATGGCGAAGCAGGTGTCGCCGCCCTTCTTGATGCACTTGTAGGACTCGAGGCGGTAGTACCAACAGCGCGGGCGCTGGAGGACGTTCCCCCCGATCGTGGCCACGTTCCGGATCTGGGGCGAGGCGGCCTCGCCACAGGCGTGCGCGAGAGCGGGGAAGTCCTTCGAGATGCCGTCGTGGGCCGCCACCCTGGCCAGGGTCACGAGGGCCCCGATCTTCAGGGTGCCATCACGGTCCACGTCGATCTCGTCGAGCCCGGAGATCGACTTGAGGTCGACCAGCCGATCGGGGGCGATGAGGTGCTGCTTCAGGTGGTCGATGACGTCGATGCCCCCGGCCTTGAAGGTGCTGTTGGGCTTCTCCTCGAGGAGCTCACGGGCCTGAGCCGTCGTGTGTGCCTTGGCCAGCTCGAAGTTGTTCATGTCAGGCCCCCTTCGCCTCGGCCAGGGCCGCCAGGACCCGGTCCGGTGTCATCGGCAGCTCCCGCACCCGGGCGCCGGTGGCGTTGTAGATGGCGTTGGCGATGGCCCCGAGGGTCGGGACGATGGGCGGCTCGCCGATGCCCGCAGCCGAGGTGTTGTTCCCGAGGTTGGCCTGGGGGACCAGGATCGACTCCGCCTCGAACATGTCCCTCGGGGAGAGGATCTTGTACGCCTCGAGGTCGGGGTTCACCATCGTGCCGACCATGGGGTCGATGATCCGGTCCTCCAGGAGGGCCCAGGAGGCCCCCTGGATCATCGCCCCGATGACCTGGTTCTTCGCGGTCAGGGTGTTCACGGGGAAGCCGCAGTCGTTGACCGACACCATCTTCAGGACCCGCACCTCGCCGGTCTCGGTGTCGACCTCGACCTCGGCGAACTGCGTCCCCGCGATGTCGCCCCGGAAGGTCTCGTATTGCTTCTTCCGCTCGGCGGTGCAGTCGATGACCTCTCCGGGCATCCTGGAGGCCGCCTCCTTGAAGGTGAGGGAGCGGCTCGGGTCCGAGGCCACGAAGACCTTGCCGCCCTCCGACTCGAGCTCCGCGGGGTCCGCGTCGAGAGCCTTCGCGGCGACTTCGAAGAGCTTCTTCTTCGCGTCGTTTGCGGCCAGCCGCACCGCCGGGGCCACGGAGTTCGTGGTGATGCTTCCTCCGGAGGCGGGGCCCACGGGGAACTGGGTGTCCCCCACTCGCGAGGTGATGTCGCTCGGGGCGATCCCGAGCTCCTCGGCGGCCACGACGGCGATCATCGTGCGGAAGCCGCTGCCGATGTCCTGGGCCCCGGAGAACAGCTCCACCGAGCCGTCGCGGTGGATCTTGACCTGCACCTTCACGTTGGGGTTCGCGAAGACGTACCAGTTGCCGTTGGCCATTCCGATGCCGCGCTTCTTCGGGCCCGGGGTGTCGCCGGCCTTCTTGTTGCGCCGCTCCCACCCGATGGCCTTCGCTCCGGGGTCGTACTCCGCGGACCGGACGGGGCTCGACTCGTTCTTCTTCCGGAGCTCCAGCGGATCCATGCCGAGCTTCTCGGCCAGCTCGTCCATGGCCGACTCCACCGCGAAGGCGCCCTGCGAGTGACCCGGCGCCCGCAGCGGCGCGGCGGGTCCGGCGTTGGTGAAGACGGAGTACTCCTCGATCTTGAGATTCGGGTTGTTGGCGTAGAGGGCTCTCACCGGTCCGGCGGTGCCCGCTCCCCCAGCCACCCCGGCCGAGCCGTAGGACGTGTACTCGACGGCGGTGAGGGTGCCGTCCTTCTTCGCCCCGATCTTCACCGTGATCTGGGCACTCGGGGCGTTCCCGGTGCACAGCTGCTCCTGGTGGCGGTCGAGCATGAGCTTGACCGGCGCACCGGCCTTCTTCGCCAGCTTGCAGGCCACCATGGCCACGGCGCTTCCGGTCGCGGAGGGACCGAGCTTGCTGCCGAAGCCCCCGCCCATGTGCTGGCAGATGACCCGAACGTTCTTGCGGTCGATCTCGAGGGCCTCGGCGAGGCCCTCCCGCACCGCGTAGACCCCCTGGGTCGAGGCGTAGACGGTGAGCTGGTCGCCTTCCCAGTGGGCCACCACCCCGTGCGTCTCGAGGGGACTGTGGGTGTGGACCGGCAGGTAGTAGGTCTTCTCGATGGTCACCGCGGCCTGGGCGAAGCCCGCCGCGACGTTGCCGCGGCCACCCTTGTTGGGCCCCGCGATGTTGCCCCGGACCGTCTGGTCCTCGCCCACGGGGGCCTCGTCGGCGGCGAAGACGGTGGGGGCTCCGTCCTCCATCGCCGCCCGCAGCTCGTGAACGAACGGCTTCTCCTCGTACTGGACCTCGACCAGCCGGGCGGCGTCGGCGGCGATCTCGGGCGAGGTGGCGGCCACCGCGGCCACGTCCTGCCCGGCGAACCGGACCTTCTTCGCCTCGGCCGTCCAGACCGCCTTCACGCCGGGGAGCGCCTCCGCCTTCGAGGTGTCGATGCTCACGATGACGCCGGCGGGAATCGAGGCTCCCACCATGCGGCCGTAGAGCATTCCCGGGAGCTTCACGTCGTAGCTGTACTTCGCCTGCCCGGTGACCTTCAGTGGGCCGTCGATGCGGGTGTGGGGCTTGCCCACCTGCTGGAACTTCGGCAGGTCGTCGAGGTCCCAGGGCTTGAGATCACCCTCACCGGCGTGGACCTCCATCTCCTTCGGGTCCGAAGGCAGACCGGCCCTGGCCTTGAACGTGACCGAGGGCTCCTCGGCCTTGTCTTCCTGAGGCATTGCCTACCCCCTCCCCGCCGTCTTCTGGACCGCTTCGAAGATCCGGCTGTACGTGCCGCACCGGCACAGGTTGCCGGCCAGACCGTCCTTGATCTCGTCGAGCGTTGGGTTCGGGTTCTTCGCGAGGAGCGCGGTTCCCGACACGACGAAGCCCGGAGTGCAAAACCCGCACTGCAGGGCGTCGGCCTCGACGAAGGCCTCCTGCAGCGGGCTCATCTTCTCTGGTGTACCCAGGCCCTCCACGGTGGTGATCTCGTGGCCCTCGGCGTCGGCCGCGAGCATCATGCAGGCCTTGACCGGGGCCCCGTCCAGGAGGACGGTGCATCCCCCGCAGGCCCCCCGGTCGCACACCTGCTTGGCGCCGGTGAGGTCGAGGTGATTCCGGAGGGCGTTCAGCAGGGTGACCCGCGGCTCGACGGTCACCGTCTGGCTCGCTCCGTTCACCCGGAGCGTCAGGGGCGCGGCGCCGGGTCCGATGATCGTCGGCTTCCTGGTGCAGGCGGCGCCGTTCCCGACCACGGTGCTGACGGCGGCGCCGGCCCCGGCGGTCTTGAGGAAGGTGCGTCGCGAGAAGCCCGGTGCCCGGGCCCCGTCATCGGGGGGAGGTTTCCTGGCCATGCTCTACCTCGTCGAAAGGGGCCGGCGGATCGGCTCCCCCGGCGCCAAGGGTCTTGGAACGCCGATGATTCTGTGTCCCCCGACCCCCCCCGGTCAAGAGCGGATTCCGGGTCCCGGGCGGGGGGTGTCAAGTGATGTCACGGAGTGGATCCCCGAGGGTGGGTCCGTCGTCTACATTGACGTCATGGGAGGGGAGCACCCTGCGACCGGTCTGGAAGGTCGCACCCTGGGCTCGTACCGGCTTCTCGAGTCGCTGGGGGTCGGGGGAATGGGCGAGGTGTACCTGGCGGAAGACACGCGCCTCGGCCGCCGCGTCGCCCTCAAGCTTCTCCCGCCCGAGTTCTAGCACCCGGAGAAGATCCAACGGTTCGAGCGCGAGGCGCGCGCGATCGCCTCGCTGAACCACCCGGGCATCGTCACCCTGCACTCGATCGAGGAGGCCGAGGGACGTCGCTTCCTGACCATGGAGCACGTCGAAGGTCAAACCCTCGGCGCCGCCATCCCCCAGGGAGGGCTCCCCATGGGCCGGTTGCTGCCCCTCGCCATCGCCCTGACCGACGCCGTGTCCGCTGCCCACCGACAGGGGATCCCGAGCGCCGACCCTGGCTCTTTCCCGCGGTGGCGGTCGTGACCCTCGTTCTCGCCCTCGTGGCCCTGGTCGTGGTGAGGGGCCGCGCGTCCGCGGGGTCGAGAGACGACCGCTCGTCCCTCGCCGTGTTCTACTTCGACAACCTCTCCGACGACGCGGAGCTCGACTGGCTGGAGACCGGGCTGACCGACATGCTGGTCACCAACCTCTCCCAGTCGCCGACCCTGCGTGTCCTGTCGACCTCGCGGCTCTATCAGCTCCTCGACGAGCTGGGCCAGCGTGACGCTCCCGCCATCTCCGCCGAGGTCGTGGGTGAGGTGGCGGGCCGGGCGGACGTGGCCACGGCCCTCGTGGGCAGCTTCGTCCGCGCCGGCTCGCAGCTCCGCATCCAGGCCCAGCTCCACGACCCGGTGGGCGGCGAGGTTCTCGCCTCGGAGCGCGTGGAGGGCGACGTCGAAGAGGGCCTGTTCAGCCTCGTGGACGAGCTGACCGGTCGCATTCGCAACCGTCTCGAGCTCCAGGCCCTGGCCGAGGTCGCCGACCACAAGCTCGAGGACGTGACCACCTCCTCCGTCGACGCGTGCCGCCGGCCGAGCGGCACTACATCGAGGGGCGCTACTACTCCCTCGACCCCGCGACATTCGACAAGGCGGTGGGCGCGTACCAGGCCGCGGTCGACGCGGTGCCGGACATGACCGCGGCCCGCAACAACCTCGCTCAGCTTCTCCTCCAGTCCCGCCGGTATCGCGAGGCCCTGGGTCACCTCGAGGAGCGGCGCAGGCGGGGCATGTCGTTTCCCGGGACGTACATGAGCCTGGCCGAGGCCTACGTTGCCTCCGGCCAACCCGGGCGCGCGGA
>JAJDNS010000029.1 GCA_022340585.1 Acidobacteriota bacterium | reverse complement strand
TGATCGTGGGGGGCGACCTCTACCTTCGGGGGAGACGCTTCCTCTACGCGGTGGCCCGGCCCAGCGACGAGTAGACCCACCCGGGCGAGGGTGCGCCGCCGGCCGGACCCGAGGACTCGAGGGCCACTCGCCAGATGTTGGGGTCCCAGACGTGCTTGGTGTAGAGGAGCTTCGTCCCTGTGGGATCGACGTCGGGCCACACCGCGCCCCGGCCTCCGAGGCCGAGAGGGGCAGCGGGAGAGCCGCCGTCAGTCCGCACCCGCCAGAGGGCCGCGGCGTGCTGGATCCCCGAGCAGAAGAGGATCTCGTCGCCGCTCGGCATGAAGACCGGGTGGTTGGGATGGGGCACCTCCGCCGCGATCCGTCTAGGGTCACCCGTGGGCCGGTTGCCGGGATCGAGGGGCAGGAGGAGGAGGTGGCTGGTCCTCGACGTAAGCTGACGGGTAAAGGTGAGGGTTCTCCCGTCGGGGGAAAGGGCGGGCCCCACATCCCCGAGGCTGTTCGCCGGAGGCGTGGTCAGGCGCTGCCGCTCCCCCGTCTCGACGGAGAAAAGGGCCAGGTGAAAGGGGCCCTCGTCATCCTTGAGGACGTCGTGGATGGTGACGATCTCGGGGTGGTTGAGGGCCGAGGCCGCCTGGGCTTCCTGGAGGAAGCGGGCCCGCCGCTCGGGGTCGGCCGCCGTGTCCGCGCGCAGGGCCTTGAGGGCCACCTGCCGGTTGAGCTGGGTGTCCCGGGCGTTGTAGACGACGCCCATGCCGCCCTCGCCCAGCTTCGCGAGGACCTCGTAGTGCGAGATGGTCCGGCCGATCATGCGGTGCGACCCCCGGCTCCCTCAGCTGGCTGGTATTGAAGGGAAGTCTACCGCGTCTCGACCGATTCCGGGGATGCCTCCGCATCTTTACTGAAGCCGGAGTGCACGTTCAGGTGACTGTGTCTGGACACAGTCACCTGAAACTGAGTTTCATCCTGGACGGCCCACCGGAGAAGAGCGCCCTCTCGACGTCTGTGGCCCAGAGAGGGCCCTGGCCGAGCGTCGTGGCCAGACCCGCCGAGGCGCGGCCCGTTGTCAGCGCGCGGTCTTGACCTCGGTCCAGAGGCGGTCGTAGAGGACGGTGGCGTCGCCCACGTCGCGGAGGAGCTCGGTGCGGGCCAGGGTCTCCGCCGGGGGGAAGATGGCCGGGTTGTCGAGGACCGCGGAGGGGAGATGGGCGCGGGCAGCCCGGTTGGGGGTCGTGTAGCGCATGGCCAGGCAGATCTCCGCCGCCACCTCCGCCTCCATGACGAAGTCCAGGAACTGGTGGGCGAGGGCGGGGTGCGGGGCGGAGGCGGGAATGGCGAGGGTGTCGAGGAAGGCGGTGGAGCCCTCCTTCGGGATGACGTAGGCGATGTCGGGGTCGAGGTCGATGACCCGGGCGAACTCGCCGCTCCACCCCTGGGCCAGCCAGACGTCTCCCGCCAGGAGCGTGTCCTTGAAGCTCGCGGAGTCGTAGGCCTTGACGAGCGGCTTCTGCTCGATCAGGAGGCGCTGGGCCCGCCGGAGTGGCGCCTCGCCCACGGTGTTGACGCTCAGGCCGAGTCGCCGGAGCGCCGCGCCCAGGGTCTCTCGCGCGTCGTCGAGCATCAGAACCCGCCCGGCGAAGCGCGGGTCCCAGAGAGCGTCCCAGGAGTCGACGTCGCCGACCCGGCTCCGGCGGTAGGCAATCCCGGTGGTGCCGGCGAAGTAGGGGGTGGTGTAGCGGTTGCCCGGGTCGAAATCGCGGTCGAGGTAGAAGGGGTCCACGTTCGACAGATGGGGCAGAAGGGAGTGGTCGAGCGGGCGCAGGAGCCCCTGCTGAACGAGGATCTCGACGGCGTAGTTCGACGGGCAGATCACGTCGTAGCCGGAGGTGCCGGCCTGCAGCTTGGCGAGGAGCGCCTCGTTCGAGTCGTAGAGGTCGACGTTGACACGGACGCCCTCGCGCGCCTCGAACGCGCGTACCGTCTCCGGGGGGAGGTAGGCGGACCAGATGTAGACGTTCAGGACCCGATCGGCGGGGGCGGGGAGGCCGGCGAGGACGAAGGGGGCGCCGAGGATGCCGAGCCCCAGGACCGCGGGGAGGGCCGCGCCGCGGGCACGTCCCCCCTGCTCGAGCCTCCAGGCCGCCAGCAGGAGCAACGCCGTCGCCACGAGGAGGAGAGTGGAGACCGCGTTGATCTCGGGCGAGATGCCGCTACGGACCATGGAGTAGATCTGAAGCGGGAGGGTCGTGGAGCCGACCCCGGCCACGAAGGACGTGATGACGTAGTCGTCGATGGAGAGGGCGAACACGAGCAGCGCCGCGGCGAGAATCCCGGGGGCGATGCCGGGGAGGGTCACCTGGAAGAAGACACGCGCGGGCCCGGCTCCGAGGTCCGCGGCGGCCTCCTCCAGGCTGCGGTCGAACCCGGCCAGGCGTGCCCGGACGAGCACCACCGCGTACGACACGGCGAACGACAGGTGGGCGAGGACGACGGTCGTGAACCCGAGGCGCATCCCCAGCGCCGCGAAGAGCAGCAGGAGCGACGAGGCCATGGCGATCTCGGGGATGACGATGGGCAGGGTCACCAGGCCGTCGAGCGTGCCCTGCTGGCGGAAGCGGTGACGGTGGAAGGCGAGTGCGGCCGCGGTCCCGATCACGGTGGCGCCGGCGGTGGCCACGACCGCCACCACGAGGCTGTTGCGCAGCGCGGTCAGGATCTGGGTGTTCTCCAGGAGACGCCCGTACCAATCGAGGGTGAACCCGCGCCAGGTGGCGGTGAGGCGCTCCCGGTTGAAGGAGAAGGCGGTGAGAACGGCCAGAGGGGCATAGAGGAAGGCGTAGACGAGCAGGCTCCAGAGGCCGAGGGCCCGCGCGCGTCCCCGCTCCCCCATCCCGGTCAGAGCTCCCGGGACGCGCGGAGCGGCCGTCGGAAGAGCCAGAGCAGGGCCAGCACGTTGAGCATGAGGAGAAGGGACAGGGCGGCCCCGAAGGGCATGTCGCGGGCCACCGCGAACTGGCTCTGGATGAGATTCCCGACGTAGACGGTACGACCGCCCCCAAGCAGATCGGGGGCGAGGTAGGCCCCCAGCGAGGCGATGAAGACGAGCAGGCACCCGGCGGCGATGCCGGGGGCGGTGAGGGGAAACGCCACGGCCAGGAGCCGGCGGGTGGGCGTGGCCCCGAGATCGGCGGCGGCCTCGAGAAGGGAGGGGTCGAGCTTCTCGATCGCGGCGTAGAGGGGCAGGATCATGAACGGCAGCTCACCGTAGACCTGTCCCAGCAGCACCGAGAAGTCGTTGTAGAGGAGAGGCAGGGGCGGGAGTCCGAGCCCCCCCAGCATCAGATTCAACAGGCCTTCCTCCCGGAGGATGAAGACCCAGGCGTACATCCTCACGAGGAAGCTCGTCCAGAACGGGAGAATGACGAGGACCAGGAGAGCGTTCTTCCAGCGGCGCGGGACGACGACGCCCAGCCACCACGCGACCGGCCAGCCGGCCAGGAGGCAGAGGAGCGTGGTGGCGACAGCGAGGGCGATGCTGCGGACGAGGATCCAGAGGTAGAGAGGTTCGACGGCTCGGAGGTAGTTGAGAAGGGTCCACTGGCGTTCGAGGCCGCCGTAGGTGGAACGCTGCCACAGCGAGGCTACGAACATGAACGCCTGGGGGACCACGAACAGCCCCACGAGCACGGCGAGCGCGGGCAGGAGCAGCAGGACGGCCTGGCGTCGGCTCCTCACCGGTCTTCCAGCCAGAGGACGGCCCCGGGGGGAACCGAGACGCGCACCGGGTCGCCCCGATGGCGCTCGCGGACGCGCGAGGCCGGCTCCGCCACGGTGACGACCTCCTCCCCCACCCTGACCCTCCAGTCGGTCCGATCGCCGAGGTAGATCTCGTCGTCGAGGATTCCCTCGAAGACGGTGTCGCCGGCGGCGGCCGGGGCGTCGAGCCCGAGGCGCTCGGGCCGGATACCGATGCAAGCGACGGTGCCGGGGGCGTACCCCCCGCCGTCCGGGGCCCGGAGCTCCAGCCCGCAGGTGGTGTGGAGGGTGACGTGGCCGTCGGCGCCTCCCGCGACCGTGGCCTCGTAGATGTTCTTCACGCCGAGGAACTCGGCGGCGAAGCGGGTCCGCGGGCGCTCGTACAGGATCTCCGTCCGGTCGAGCTGCTCGATTCGCCCGCGGTTCATGACCGCGATGCGGTCGCTCATGATGAGCGCCTCCTCCTGGTCGTGGGTCACGAAGACAAACGTCGTCCGCAGCCTCTCCTGTAGGTTCTTGACCTCGACCTGCATCTCCTTGCGGAGCTTGAGGTCGAGGGCGCCCATGGGCTCGTCGAGCAGGAGCACCTCCGGCTCGAGCACCACCGCGCGAGCCAGGGCCACTCGCTGCTTCTGACCGCCCGAGAGCTGGGTGATGCCGCGGTCGCCGAGACCCTCGAGACGGACCATCCCGAGCGCCCGGGCCACGCGCTCGCCGATCTCCGCGCGGGGCAGGCCTCGGGCCTCGAGTCCGAAGCCCACGTTTCCGGCGACGGTGCGGTGGGGAAACAGGGCGTAGTGCTGGAAGACGGTGTTGACGGGCCGCTCGTGGGGGGGCACGCCCGCGACGTCGCGGCCAGAGATGAGGAGGCGTCCCTCGTCCGGCCGCTCGAAGCCCGCCAGCAGTCGCAGCAGGGTCGTCTTCCCGCAGCCGGAGGGACCCAGGAGGGTGAGGAACTCGCCCGGCTCCACGGCGAGCGACACCCCGTCCACGGCGACCACGTCCCCGTAGGCCTTCCGCACCCCGTCGATGGAAACCGCGCCCCGCACGCGCCCCTCCCGGTGAGGGCGCGATTCTATATGCTTCCCGACACGACTGGGTGCGTCCTTTCGGCGCCCTCGTCCGTACCCCAGGTAGCGGAGGCAACGCTGGACCTTGATCGGGACGACGCGGCGCGGTTGCGGAAGGGCGACCTCACCGGCCTCGACGGCCTGATGGGGCGGCACCAGGACCGCCTGCTCCGATACCTGCGACGCCTCCTGGGAGACGAGACGATGGCCGACGACGTATTCCAGCAGACGTGGGTGAGAGTGGCCGGGCGGATCCGGCGCTACGACGCGACGCGACCGTTCCTCCCCTGGCTCCTCACCGTGGGCCGCAACCTCGGCCTCGACCACCTGCGGCGGTACCGGCCCGAGAGCCTCGACGAGGGCCCCGAGCCGCCGGCGCCGACCCAGGGCCCCGGGGCCACCGAGGATCCGCTCGCGCGGGTGGCCGCCCGGGAGCGTCGGGAGCGACTGGTCGCGGCCTTCGACGGCCTGGCGCCCCACGACCGCGAGGTGCTGAGCCTGCGCTTCGAGGAAGGGCTCTCGCTGAAGGAGATGGCCGCGCTGGTGGGGGCCCCGCTGCCGACGGTCAAGGCGCGCCTCTACCGGGCGATGGCCCGTCTGCGGGCACGGCTCCTCGAGCAGGGCCCCCGGGACGAGTGGCAATGAGCGGACACGTGACCGACCGGCTCGCCCTCGCCGCCGCGGAGGCGCTCGACCCCGGGGAGCAGAGGCGCGTGGACGCGCACCTGCGAGAGTGCCCGGACTGCGCGGCCCAGGCGGAGCAGTGGCGGAGGCTGGGCGACGGTCTGCGGGACCTTCCCACGCCCGTGCCCTCGCCCGGGCTCCTCGCCCGGACCCGGGCGACGATCGAGCGCCGCCAGGCGGAGCGGGAGGAGCAGACCTGGAACCGGGCGGCGCTGGGGTTCCTGATCGTCTTCGGCTGGACGCTGACCGGGGTCGCCTGGCTGCTCCTCGAGCTCCTGGTCGGCGAGCTGGCGCTGCGTTTCGAACGCCCCCTGGGCCCCACGATCATCTGGTTCGGGGCGTACCTCGTCGCCGGATGGGTGGCGGCGGCCGCGGCAACGGTGCTGCTCGGGCGCCGGACACACGAGGAAGGGAGACTGGCATGAGTCGCTTTCGGCAGGAGTGGGATCTCATTCCCGGCGCGGCGTTCGTGATCGCGGGAGTCGTCTATCTCGCCTACCTCGCCCTGATGGGCTTCGTCTGGCTGGCGGGGCCGATGAGCGCGGGGGACTCCATCCCTCCGATCATCTGGGGCTGGTTCTTCGTGACCGCCGCCGTCGGCATACTGATGGCCCTCTACGTCCTTCTCGTTGGCTACGTGTGGGCCGACGCGAAGCGGCGCGGGATGAACTCGGTGCTGTGGGTGTTGCTCGCGATCTTCATCCCCAACGCCATCGGGATCATCCTCTTCTTCATCCTGCGCGACCCGCTGCCGGTACCCTGCCCGTCGTGCCAGGCGCCGGCCACGGCCGAGCAGGCCTTCTGCGCGTGCTGCGGGACAGCGGTGCGACCGGCGTGCCCGCAGTGTCGGAAGCCCGTGCAGGAGGGATGGACCCACTGCGCGGGCTGCGGCGCCCCCCTCGAGGCCGCCACCGCCGGCCAGTGAGGAGGTCGCCGCCGCGGCGCGGGCCGGGGAACGGAGTCTCGCAGGCTCTGCCCGAAACGCGTGGCCGACCACGGCGAGAGGTGGCGCGCGAGCGGCCGTTCGTGTTCTACTCCCGGCCATGGACGTCAGCGAGCGCCCTCACCGCCGCAGCGAGCGGCGCGTGCCCGCGCACCCGGTGCTCGTCTCCGCCGAAGCCGAGAGAATGCGTGCGGTTGGCGAGGCCGTCAATCTGTCGGATGGCGGCGCCTGCCTCGCGTTCGACGACGCGACGCTGGCGGTCGGCGACGAGCTCATCCTCCACCTGCACTCCGGCCAGGCTCGCCAGGCGGTGCCGGCCACGGGACGGGTGGTGTGGACCACCTCCGACCAGGGCTGCACGCGGTGCGGCCTCGAGTGGACGCACGCGGGCCCGCAGCGTCAGTGGATCGGCTGGCTGACCGCGGCCTGAGGCCGTCGGGCTGAGTCTGGAGGGCCCCCGACAAAGGCGATCTTGGCCGGGAAGCCGGCGGCACGGATCGCCCGTCCGACAATGTACACTGAGCGCGGTCATGTCGGAGGATCCGAGAGCGCGGCCCCTGCTGCTCGGGGCCGTCGCCGACGACGTCAGCGGCGCCACCGACCTCGGCTCCTCGCTGACCCGGAATGGGATGGACGTCGTCCAGTTCCTGGGATCACCCACCGGGGACGACGAGGGGGTGGAAGCGGACGCGATCGTCGTCGCCCTCAAGACTCGCTACACCCCGGTGGAGCAGGCGGTCACGGAATCCGTCGAGGCCGCCCGCTGGCTGCTTGCCCGGGGGGCCCGCCAGCTCTTCTTCAAGTACTCGTCCACCTTCGACTCGACCGAGTCCGGCAACATCGCCCCGGTGGCCGAGGCCCTTCTCGACCTGGTGGCAGAGGACCTCACCGTGGTGTGCCCCGCCGACCCCGAGAACGAGCGTACGGTCTATCAGGGACACCTGTTCGTTGGTGACCGGCTGCTCTCGGACTCGGGCATGCGGCACCATGTGCTGACTCCCATGACGGACCCCGACCTGGTCCGCTTTCTGGGCCAGCAGTGCCAGGCCCCGGACGCGGTGGGTCTCGTTCCCTTTGCGGTCGTGGACAAGGGGGCGGGCGCGATCCGGGCCTCGATCGGCGAGCTCCGGTCCCGGGGGGTGCGCCTGGCGGTGGTGGACGCGGTCGAGGAAGATCACCTGTGGAGCGCCGCAACCGCGGTGGCCGAGCTGCGCCTCCTGACCGGCGGATCGGGGATCGCCCGCGGCCTGCCCGCGAACTTCCGCCGGACCGATGCCCTCCCCCAGCGCATCGAGCCCCGGTTTCCAGATCTCGTCCCACCGGTGGTGTTCCTGTCCGGAAGCTGCTCCGAGGCGACCCGGGCCCAGGTCGCGGCGATGGCCCGCCGACACCCGACCCTCGCCCTGGACCCGATCGCCCTCGCCGGGGGCCGGCAGACGGTGGAGGGCGTCGTCGCGGACGCCCGCATCGCTCTCGAGGGCGGCGTCGTCCTGATCCATTCCACCGCCTCCCCGGAGGGGGTCGAGCAGGCCCCGGGGTCCCTGGGCCGGGAGCAGGTCAGCCACATCCTCGAGAAGGCGTTCGGCGACATCGTTAGCGCCCTCGTGGACCACCGGGTCCGGACCTTCGTGGTGGCCGGGGGCGAGACCGGCGAGCACGTGGCGGCGGCTCTCGGGCTGCACCGGCTGCGCATCGGACCCGAGATCGACCCCGACGTGCCCTGGACCCTCCACCTCGGAGAGCCCGCCGTCCACGTGGCCTTCAAGTCCGGCGACTTCGGGTCCGAGGACTTCTTCCTGAAAGCGCTGCAGTCCCTCGAGCGCTCGTGAGCACCGAGGCCCGTCTGCGGGGGGGGAGCCTGGCGCGAGGAGCGGTCGCGGAGGAGTCCTGATGGAGAAGCTCAAGGGTGTCGCCATCGGCGCCGGGCACTTCAGCCGCTTCCACTGCGAGGCGTGGACGCGGATCCCCGAGGTGGAGATCACCGCGCTCTGCAACCGGAACGAGGAGAGGGCGCAGCCCCTGATGGAGGAGCACGGCATCGCGCGCCACTACACCGACTACCGGGAGATGGTCGAGAAGGAGAAGCCCGATTTCGTGGACATCATCACCCCTCCCGAGACCCACCGCGAGATGTGCGCCTTCGCCGGCGAGCGCGGGGTGCACGTGATCTGCCAGAAGCCCCTGGCCCCCAGCTTCCAGGAAGCGACGGCGATCGTCGAAGCGGCGAGGGCGGCGAGGATCCGCTTCATGGTCCACGAGAACTGGCGCTTCCAGCCCTGGTACCGGCAGATCCGGCGCCTCCTCGACGCCCAGGCGGTGGGGGAGAAGCTCCACTCCCTCGCCTTCCGGATGCGGATGGGCGACGGCTGGGGCCAGGACGCCTACCTCGCCCGGCACCCCCACTTCCGCGGGTACCCACGGCTGCTCGTCTACGAGACCGGGGTGCACTTCATCGACACCTTCCGCTACCTGGCGGGCCGGGTGGAGCGGGTGTACGCGCGGCTGCGCCGCCTGAACCCGGTGATCGCCGGCGAGGATTGCGGGATCCTCGTCTTCGACTTCTCCAGCGGGGCGGTGGGCCTCCTCGACGCCAACCGCTACAACGAGCCGAACCCGCCCAACCCCCGCTACACCTTCGGGGAGCTGCTGGTCGAAGGCAACCGCGGCTCGCTCCGCCTCTACGGCGACGGCCGGATCACCGTCCAGCCCCTGGGCGAGGACGAGCGGGAGTACGCCTACCCACACGAGGACCGGAACTTCGGGGGGGACTGCTGCTTCACGACGCAGCGCCACTTCGTGGACCGCATGCTGGACCGGAGCCCGTTCGAGACCAGCGGCGAGGAGTACCTCCAGACCCTGGCGGTTCAGGAGGCCGTCTACGAGTCGGCCGCCACCGGGGTCCCGGTCGCCCCCCGACGCGTCGGCCGTTGAGCGTTCGTCTCCGCGGAGGCTACTTCTCGGCGCCCTCGCCGTTGTCCACCGGATAGCTGCCGAGGAACTTCATCTCGATCGTCCGCTTCTTCAGCTCGTCCATGACCGGGGCCACCTTCTCGTCCTCCGGCCGGCCCTCGAAGTCGAGGAAGAAGGTGTAGTTGCCCGGGTCGTCGCGGCGCGGAGTGGAGGCGATGCGGGTCAGGTTGATCTGTGACTCGGCGAACAGGCGGAGCACCTCGAAGAGGCTCCCGGCCTCGTGGGCGGTGGCGAAGATGGTCGAGCACTTCGACTTCCCGCCCGGCGGCGCCGTGAGGGGCTCCTGCGCGAGGAGCAGGAAGCGGGTCGAGCTGGGCGGTCCGTCGTCGATGCCCTCCTTGAGGATGGCGAGATCGTAGAGCTCGGCGGCCAGGGGGGAGGCAATCGCGGCGGCGCCCCTGGGGTTCTCCCGGGCCAGCATCTTGGCCGCCCCCGCGGTGTCGTAGAAGGGCCGCGGCTCGAGCTTGAGGCGCTCGATGAAGCCGGCGCACTGGGCCAGGGCCTCGGGGTGGGAGTAGACGACCCGGAGCTCACGGTAGTCGGACGCCTCCACCGCCATGAGGCAGTGGCTGACCGGGACGTTGACCTCGCCCACCACGGAGGCGGTTGTCTTGATGAGCAGGTCGTTGACCTGGGTCACCGAGCCCTCGAGGGAGTGCTCCACCGGGACGACGCCCCGGTCGAAGTAGCCCTGCTCGACGCCGTCGAAGACGTCGGCGTATTCCAGGCACGGGGCGTGGGCCGCGTCCGGGGCGAGCCGCCGTGCGGCGAGCTCCCCGTAGGCGCCGTGCTCGCCCTGGAAGGCCACCAGCTCCCGGGCCTCGCCCTGGAGCCGCTTGCTCTCTTCGATGATCGTCCGGAGCAGCTGCTGCCCGAACGACTGCTCGACGAGGCTCAAGTTGAGGCGCCCGGCCCGCTCCAGGACCGCCTCCTCGCGCTCGGCGTCGACGACCTCGTCCTTGAACCTCCGGGCCCTGAGCGCCAGCCCCATCCGCTCGTGGAGCAGGACCAGCAGCTCGCGATCGATCTTGTCGACCTTGCGCCTGATGTCGTCGAGCTTCATCCCGTCACCTCGCTCTCGCTCGCCTGCGCGGCGAGGTAGGTCTCCAGCCCCCGCAGCCGGCCCATGAGGCTGGCGAACGCATCCATGGTGAGGGCCTGCCTGGCGTCGCAGAGGGCCTCCGCCGGGTTGCAGTGGACCTCGACCATGATGCCCGCCGCCCCCACCGCCAGGGCCCCCATGCTCATTGGCCCCACGAGGCTGGGCCGGCCAGTGGCGTGGGTGGGGTCCACGATGACCGGGAGGTGGGTGAGCTCCCGGAGGGCGGGAACCGCGGCGAGGTCGAGGGTGTTTCTGGTGTACTGCTCGAAGGAGCGGATCCCGCGCTCACAGAGGATGACGTCGGGGTTGCCCTCGCCGAGGATGTACTCGGCGCAGTTGAGCCACTCCTCGAGGGTGGAGTACATCCCCCGCTTGAGCATCACCGGCTTGTCGGCGCGACCGACCTCCTTGAGGAGGGCGAAGTTCTGCATGTTCCGGGTGCCGATCTGCAGGATGTCGGCGTACTCGGCGATCCAGGAGACGTCCCGGGGGTCGAGGACCTCGGTGATGATGGGGAGCCCGGTCTCCGCCCCGGCCACGGCCAGGATCTTCAGGCCCTCGATGCCGAGCCCCTGGAAGGCGTAGGGCGAGGTGCGGGGCTTGAAGGCCCCCCCCCGCAGCACGTCGGCCCCGGCCGCCTGGACGGCCCGGGCCGTGGTCACGGTCTGCTCCTCGGTCTCCACCGCGCAGGGTCCGGCGATCACGCTGAAGCCGCTGCCGATCTCGACGCCGCCGGCGTTCACGACCGTGGGCGGCCGGCTCTCGCGAGCCGCGAGCTTGATGTTCTTCATTCCCCTCCCGGCGCCCGCGCCGGGCCTCCCCGCCCGAGACCACCGCCGTCGGGCGAAGGGAAGATCTTACTACGCCCCGTGAGGCACCACCGCGGGCCGGCGAGCGAGGTCGGCGACCCTCGGGGTGAGCCCGGGGCGAATCATGCAGTGAGGAGATGTTTCTTCTACAGGTCCAGGACGAGCCGGAGCCCCTCGTCGAGCGCCTGCTGCTGCTCGGGCCCCAGACGCCCGAGCCGCTCGACGAAGTCGGCACTCAGGACCTTCTGGATGTCGTAGAGGTTGGCGACCGAAGGCTTCGGCAGGCCGGTCGCGCGCCGCTCGAGGCGGACGTTCCCGGGCAAGCCCTCGAGGTGGAGTCGGCTCGTCAGCGGGGCGACGACGAAGGAGCGGACCCGCGGCTCGCGTACGGCGTCGGTCTGGACGACGACGGCGGGACGCAGCTTGTCGACCCGCACCCACCAGACCTCGCCCCGGGCGGGGAGAGGCTCACCACTCGTCGTCGCCATACTCGTGCGCGGTGCGGTGCCGCTGGTACTCACGCCACGTCGGGGCGTCCTCGACGACGTCCCAGCCATGGCGGTCGATGTACTGGCGGGTCTGCTCGCGCACCTGCTCCGCCTTGAGGAGCTGGGCGAGCAGCCCCGACCGGGTCGTGCCGCGGCGGCTCGCCTCGCGGTCGGCGAAGGCGATGAGGTCGTCGGGAAGGGACACCCCTACCTTCATGGCTCCCATGGTAACACGGCAGGGAATACCCAGGTGTTACCGCGCGGACACCCCCGCTACCCCAGACGGGGCGGGAGGTCGCGCATGGGACCCATCCACTCCAGCATGCGCTCGATGTCCCGGTGGAGCTGGTACTTCCTCTGGACGTCGGCGATCTTCGCCCCGCGGATGTCGATCCGGCCGAGGTCGTACTCGCCGACGCCGGTCTGGCCGCAGTAGGTGAGGTAGCCGACCCAGGAGGGATCGATCCCCATGGCCTCGACCCCCACCCGGTCCGCGGCCACCAGGTCAGTGGACGCGATCACGGCATGGGAGGGAACGGGGAGCCCCATGTTGGGCCCGTTGCCCTCCATCCCCTCGACGCCATCGATGACCGTCGCTCCCCAGAAGGGCTTCATGCGCCGGGCGGTGAGGAGGATGTTGTAGTGCATCTGGCGGATGCCGACGTGGTACCGCCGCTTGTCACTCCAGCGCTCGGCACCGGGGGCGCTGCGCAGCGGCGCCCCGAGGGCCATGTTCTTGACCGACAGCGTCGCCACCACCGCGTTGTGGGTCTTCATCGCGGTGGCGTTGATGACGAAGGCGTCGGGGTCGAGGAGACGGGCGGCGAGACGGACGGGCTGGAGGTGGATGTCGTCGTCGAGGATCTGGATCTCCTCGTACCGGCCCTCGGTGTTCAGATCGACGAGCTTCACCTCCCGGCCCGGGTGCTCGAGGGGGATCTTGGCGTAGCCGAACTGCTCGTAGGCGTTCAAGGTGTTCCCGGCCGAGGACTCGGCGATGACCACGGGGCCCTTCCAGCGAGGCGCCAGGAAGTCCAGGATCCCGTTGATGGCGTCGGGATGAGTGACGGCCAGGGGCTGGGTGGTGGAGACGAGGTTGGGCTTCACGACGACGTAGCTCTTCGTCCGGAGAACGGGGAGGATCTGGTCCTCGATCAGGGCCAGCGCCTCGGCCACGCTCCTCCGACGCTCGTCGCCGTGGATCAGGGCGACGGTGGAGCGCGGGGCCGGCGACGCCCTCTCCGCGAAGACGCGCGGCCCGGCCAGGGAGGCTCCGGCCACCCCCGCCGCCCGCCACAGGAACCCACGCCGTGAGACTCCGGACCCCATCGCTTCCTCCTCCGGCCTATACTCCCATCCCATGATGGTACTCGCACTCCTCTTGACGACCGCGCTGGCCGCGGGCGGCGACGGCTTCCCCGCGCCCGACTGCTCCCTGGTCCCGGGCTGGACCCAGAAGGGATCGCCGCGCACCTTCGAGCCGGACACGCTGTTCGACTACATGAACGGGAACGCCGAGGGCTACCACGCCTACGGCTTCGCCCTCATGAAGGGCGTCACCTGCGTCAACGACGCCGGCGACGAGCTCGTGATCGACGTGTCGGAGCTCGGAGACGCCGACCACGCCTGGGGCATCTACACGGCCAACCGGGACATTCGCTCCCCCAACGAGGCGATCGGGGCGGCGGGACAGGTCCTCCCCCGCCGGGCCACGTTCGCCCGGGGCCGGTACTACGTGGAGATCGCGGCCAGCCCCGCCGGCGACCACACCGAGGCGCTCCGCGCCTTCACCAGCGCTCTCGAGGCGCAGACCCCGGGGCGGGCCTCCCCGCCGGAGGGGGTGGGCTGGTTCCCGGAAGAGGGCCTCGAGGCCGACTCGGTGCGCCTGGTTCCGGCGAGCGTCCTCGGCATCCGGGCTCTCAGGTCCGGCTTCCTGGCCCAGTACCCGGAGGGCCGGGCGTTCGTGGTCGCCGAGGGGTCGCCCGAGGCCGCCTCGGCAACCCTGGAGACGGTGCGGGAGCGCTTCGAAGGGACGGCCGACGCCGAAGGGATCGGCGACACCGCCTTCACCGCCACCGACGACTACCTGGGCGGTCTCGTGCTCTTCCGCAAGGGGGCGTACGTCGCGGGCATCGCCAACCTCGCCGAAGGGGTGGACGGGACGGGCCTCGCTCGCCGCCTGGCCGACAGGCTGCCCTCGTCCTGAGCCGGCGCCCCCGGCCCGACGCCCGAGGGCACGGGCCGCTCCCACGGCGCGGTGGCCGCGCGAAGCGGACCGTCTCACGCGAGGAGCTCCTGGGCCCGGCGGAGGCGGCGAGTCACCTCGACGCCCTGTGGGCAGCGAACCGGGCAGCTCGTGCAGTCGTCGCAGCGCACGTCCCGGAGCTCGCGGGGCATGGCCAGGAAGTTGTCGCGGCCGAGGGCGAACTGACCGTAGCCCTCGGCATAGGTGAGGTAGCGGAGAACGTCGGCCACCGGGAGGCCCTTCGGGCAGGTGCCCTCACACTCCCCGCACATGGAGCAGTAGTCGGGGCGGATGGCCTCGAGGCGGGCGGCGAGGAGCGCCTCGTCGGCCGGGGTGAACGACGCGCCCATGGCCTGGATGTTCTCCTCGAGCATGGCGATGTCGGTGATGCTGGGGACGGTCGTGGCCACCGCCGGGTTGCGGAGCACCCACTTGAGGGCGGCCAGCATGCCCCCGTTGGCGGTGAGCTTCTCGTATCGGGCCTTCGCCTCGTCGCTCCGCCCGCCGGCCTGGGTCTTCATGGCCACGGCACCCACGCCGGCCTCACGAAGCGAGGCGAGAAGGGGCTCCATCCGGTCCCCCATGGTGAAGTTGTAGGTCATCAGGACGACGTCGAGCTTCTTCTCGATGGCGGCAGGGACCACGTCCTCGTGCCCCTTGTGCGTGCTCACCCCCGCGAAGCGGATCTTGCCCTCGTCCCGGGCCTTCTCCTGGGCCTCGCGCAGGTCGTCGGTGATCTCGTCGGCACTGCTCCTGGCGTGCAGGTACCAGATGTCCACGTAGTCGGTGCCGAGCTGGGTCAGGCTCTCGTCGAGCTCGGCCCGGGCCTCCTCGGCGGTGCCGCCCTTGGCCTTCGTGCTGAGGACGATCTCCTTGCGGTGTCCCTTCAGGGCCGCGCCCACGAGCCGCTCGTTGTTGCCGCTCTGGTAGACGCGGGCGGTGTCGAAGTAGTTGATCCCGAGATCGGCGGCGCGAGTGATCACGCTCGCGTCGGAGGTGATCATGCAGCCGAAGCCCACCTCGGTCACCTCGAGCCCGGTGCGACCGAGCGTGCGTTTCCGGATGACGGGCGGTTCCCCGGTCTCCGGCGCAGCGGCGGGGAGAGGGGGTGGGGGCGACTCCAGCGCCGCCTCGGCGGCCACGGGCAGGGCGAGCCCGGCAACGATGAACTCCCGGCGGGATCGAGGCTTGGACATGGCGACTCCTTCTCTGGAAGAACCGTCCTGCCCAGTTTCCCTCCGTGGGCAACCGAGTACCATGGTTCGTTCGTTCTAATCGGTCGGGTCGGCGGGAGTCGGAGGGCAGTCGATACCCCTCCGTGCAGCCCCCCCCGACCGCTGCTACAGTGGATTGAGGAAGGAGCCACATCATGTCGAATCAGGACACGGCCGTCGGCTTTCTGACCGGGCTGCTGCTGGGCGCCAGCGCAGGCATCGTGGTGGGCCTGCTCTCGGCCCCGGCCTCGGGCCAGGAGACACGACGCCGCTGGCGGCGGCGTGTCGAGGACGAGGCAGAGCAGCTCGCCCGGAAGGGACGCCGCGCGATGGACGACGCCTCGGAGGCCGTCGGCGACGGAGTGGAGGAGGGCAAGCGAGCGGTGCGCAAGGCGCTTCGCCGGACGTAGTCGCCCCCCGGTCGGCCCCGACGCGCGAATGCCCCTTTGCGCGATGCTATGATGCGCGCCCTCGAGGGGGTCGATTGGGTCCGAAGGACCGGGTGACGACGAGGCTGGTGCCGCTGGGGGTCGCGGTGGTGGTCACGGTGGCCGCCCTCGCCCAGGTATCGTGCTCTGGCTGCGCCCGCCGGCGTCTCGCGCGACCCCAGGTGGCAGCCACCGTCTTTCCGGTCTATGACATCGTGCGCCGGCTCGCCGGGGACCGCCTGGACGTTCACCTCATTCTGGCCCCCGGGCTCGACGCCCACAGCTACGAGCCCCGGCCGCGAGACGTGGCCACCCTCGCGGACTCGAGCCTGATCTTCGCCGTCGGCCTGGAGCTCGACGGCTGGGCCCAGGACCTGGCGCGGAGCGCGGGCGCCGGAGAGGCCCGGGTCTTCGAGATGGGGCCGCTCATGGACCCCATCCTCGCCCCTCAGGGGCTCATCCGGACCGAGCCCTTCATCGACGGCCACTTCTGGCTGGACCCGCTCCGGGCCGAGCGGGCGGTGGACGTGATCGTGGAGGCCCTCGGGGCCCTGGACCCGGTGGGCGGGCCGTTCTACCGCGGGCGCGGCGAGGAGCTGAAGCGGTCGTTCCAGGCCCTCCACGAGGACATCGCGAGCCGAGCGGCGAGGTGGTCGAGCCGGCGGATCGTGAGCTTCCATGGATCGCTCTTCTACTTCGCGTCGCGGTACGATCTCGAGGTGGTGGGAGTCGTCGAGCCCGTGCCGGGCCAGGAGCCGACCGCGCGGCAGCTGGCCGCGCTCCTCGACCTTCTCCGCGGGCCCGAACCCGCGGTCCTCTTCTCGGAGCCACAGATGGACGACGTCCTCGCCGACGCACTGGCCCGGGAGGCCGGCGTCAGCGCCTGGGACATCGACCCCATGGGCGGGCGGCCCGGCACCGAGAGCTACGAGAGGCTCATGCGACAGGTGGTGGCGGTCATGGACCAGGCGCTCCGATGAGTGAGGCCATCCGCGCCGAGGGCGTCACTGTCGATCTCGGAGGACGGCGCGTGCTCGACGAGGTCACGTTCGACGTCGCCCGAGGCGAGTTCGCCGCCCTGTGCGGGCCCAACGGGGGGGGTAAGACGACATTCCTCAAGGCCGCCCTGGGCCTGCTGCCCCTGCGGTCGGGACGGATCGCGGTCCTCGACACCACCCCGAAGGCGGCCCGGCCCCGGGTCGGCTATGTGCCCCAGGTGAAGACCTTCAACGCCGCCTTTCCGGCCCGGGTGGCCGATGTGATCGCCGCCAACCGACGGGGACGGTGGCCGCTGCGCCTCACCGCGGAGGACCGCGAGGCCGCCCGGGCCGTGCTCGTCCAGGTCGGGGGTGAGAGGCTCCTCGACTTCGCTCTTTCCCGCCTGTCGGGAGGCGAGATGCAGCGGGCCTACCTGGCCCGGGCGCTGGTCAACACGCCCGAGCTCCTCCTTCTGGACGAGCCCACCGCGGGCGTCGACGCCCGCGGGAGAGCCGAGTTCCTCGACGTCCTGGCCGGCATTGCCGAGCGGCGGGAGCTGGCGGTGGTCCTGGTGACCCACAGCGCGCGCGCGGTGCGACGGCTCGCCCGCCGGGTCGTCTACCTGCACACGACGGCGCGGGCCTGGGGTCCGCCCGACGAGGTGCTGGACCACGACCTGGAGCTGAGCGGTGCATTCTCCGGGCACGACCACGCCGACCGCCCCTTCTGCGAGGACGCGTGATGGCCGAGCTGGTGGACGCGCTCCTCGCCCCCCTCTCCCAGGGCTTCGTGCTGCGTGCCCTCGGCGCGGGCGCGGCCCTCGGGGCGGTGGGTGCGGTCCTCGGCGTCTTCGTGGTCCAGCGGGGGCTCGGCCTCCTCTCCGACGGGCTCGCCCACGCGACGTTCGGCGGCCTGGCCCTGGGGCTGCTCCTCGGGACCACCTCGGATCGCGCGATCTGGGTGGCGCTCCCGTTCACGGTGCTGATCGCCCTGGGGATCCAGTACGTGCGGCGGCACACCTCGCTGGGCGGGGACGTGGCGACCGGGGTCTTCTTCGCCGTCTCGTTCGCTGCCGGAATCCTGTTTCTCGGGCTCCGTCCCGCGACGGCGGCGCCCGTCAACGTGGAGGGGTTGCTCTTCGGGAGCCTCCTTGCCGTGTCGCCCGAGGCGCTGGCGGTGACGCTGGTGGTGGCGGTCGTGGTGGTGCTCATCCTGGCCGTCATCGGCCCCCGCCTGGCCTACGCCACCTTCGATCCCGAGCTGGCCGCGCTCTCGGGGGTGCCCGTGCCCACCCTGGAGTACGTGCTCCTCGCCCTCACCGCCCTGGTCGTCGTGGTGGGCGTGAAGACGGTGGGGGTCGTCCTCGTCTCCGCCTTCGTGGTCATCCCCGCCGCCACCGCGAACCTGGTGGGCCGCACCCCGGCGCGAATCGCCGTCCTCGCGGTGGTGCTCGGAGTGGGCGGAACCGCCTTCGGGCTCTTTGCCTCCTACCACCTGAACGTGGCCACCGGCGCGACGATCATCCTGACCCTGGGGGCCCTGTTCTTTCTCGCGCTCGTGTTCCGACGGAGGTGAGGCCGGGGGATCCCGAGGGGCGGGAGGTGGCCCGGGAGCGGCTGGCCGCCCATCTCGACTCCCTCGGGCTGGAGCCCTCCGCGCCCTCGCCCTGCCCGTACCTTCCCGGACGGGATTCGCGCCTGCTGTTCCTCCGCCCGCGGCAGCTCACCCCCGGGCTCTACCACCTGCTCCTGGACCTCAACTTCCGACGCCTGGGCTGGGGCGTCTACCGTCCGGAGTGCAAGGGCTGCGCCGAGTGCCGGCAGCTGCGCCTGCCCGTCGAGGACTTCGCGCCGACCCGATCGCAGCGCCGCTGCTGGCGGCGCAATGCCGACGTGACCGCGACTCTGGGTCCCCCCGAGGCCACGAAGGAGAAGCACGCGGTCTATCGGCGCTACCTCGAGACGCGCCACGACGGGGAGATGACCGGGGCCTGGGACGAGTTCGAAGGCTTCCTGCACGAGGCGCCCCCGTTCACGAGGGAGGTGGTCTTCCGTCTCGGCGAACGCTTCGTCGGGGCCGGGATCGTGGATGTCGAGCCCGAGGCGGTGAGTGCCGTCTACTTCTACTTCGACCCCGACTTCTCCGATCGCTCCCCCGGCACCTTCAACGTGCTCTGGCTGCTGGAGGAGTGTGGGCAACGGGGCGTCCCGTGGCTGTACCTGGGCTACCACGTCGCCGGGGGCCGGGGAATGGCGTACAAGACCGACTTCCACCCCCACCAGATCCTCGGGGAAGACGGGGTATGGCTAACAGAACCCCCTTCCGTCCCCATTTGAGGCCAAGCGACGTCCAATGGGGACGGGGGATGGCGGCAGAACAAAGCCCCCTGCCGTCCCCATTGAATCCAAGCGACGTCCAATGGGGACGGGGGATGGCGGTAGAATCGTGGCAATGAAGCTCCACCCCGAGCAGGCTCGCCCCCACGACGTCGCCAACGGTCTCGATCTCCTGCGCCGCGCCGCGCTGTCCGAGAAGGACGTGGCCGAGCGCTGGGGACACTACTTCGTGGTGCGCGAGGACGACGGCCGGGTCGTGGGCGTGGCCGGGCTCGAGGTCCACGGGGAAGACGGCCTCCTGCGCAGCGTCGCCGTGGACGAGGACTACCGGGGCCAGGGTCTCGGGGCCGCTCTCGTCGAGGCCGCGCTCGAGCGCGCGGCGACGCTGGGGTTGAGCACGGTCTACCTTCTGACCACCGACGCGCGCGACTACTTCGCACACCGGGGGTTCGCCGACTGCCCCCGCGAGGAGGCGTCCCCGGCCATCGGCGCGTCCTGGGAGTTCACCACCGGCTGCCCGGCCACCGCCGCCTTCATGAAGCGGTCGGTCCCGCGAGGCTAGCTCCGCGCGGCCCTCCGTTGACGGACCGTTGCCGCCCCGACTATCCTCCAGTCCCGCTCGACGAACCGAGGAGACTCTCGATGCCCAGCGTGCGCCCCGCCACCCGCCTCGCCGCCGCCGCCGCGCTCGCGGCCCTCCCCGCCGCCGCGGTCGCCGGGCCCTTCACCGCGACCGAGATGATGCGCCTGAAGCGCTTGTCGGAACCCCAGGTCTCTCCCGACGGCACGCGCGTGGTGTTCGTCCAGACTGAAGTCGACCTCGCGGCGAACGCGAAGCAGTCCGACCTGTGGATGGTCCCGGTGGCCGGTGGGGAGCCCCGTCGGCTCACCGGAAGCCCGGTCTCGGAGAGCCGTCCTCGCTGGAGCCCGGACGGCCGGAGGATCGCCTTCGTCGCCCCGAGCGACGGGAAGCCGCAGATCCACCTTCTCGACCTCGCCGGGGGCGAGCCGCAGGCCGCGACCGCCTTTGCGGGCGGGGTGTCGAGCGTGTCCTGGATCGACGACGGCCGGCTCCTCGTACGCGCCGAGGTCTTTCCCGCCTGCGGGGCGGACGACGCGTGCAACGGGGAGCGGCTCGAGGCGCTGGAAAGACCGTCGTCGGCCCGCGCCTACGACAGCCTCCTCTACCGTCACTGGGACACGTGGGAAGACGGGCGGCGGGAGCACCTCTTCGCGGTGACCCTCGCCGACGGGCAGGCCACCGACCTCACCCCGGGGCCCGATGAGGTGCCCCCGTTCAGCCTCGGAGGACCCGACGGCTTCGCGGTCTCCCCCGACGGGCAGGAGGTCTGCTTCTCGCGCAAGGAGGAGAAGACCGCGGCCTGGTCCACCAACGGCGACGTGTGGGTGGTGCCCTCGGCCGGTGGGCAGCCCCGGCGAGTGGCCCACGGCCCCGGCGACGAGGGGGGCTGCCAGTACAGCCCGGACGGACGCCTGCTCGCCTGGCGCATGCAGGAGCGGGACGGCTACGAATCCGACCGTTGGCAGCTCCTGGTCATGGACCGAGCGTCCGGGGACGTGCGGAACCTGACCGCCGGCTTCGACCGCCAGGTGGACTCGTTCACGTTCGCTCCGGACTCGCGAACCCTGTACCTCACCGCCGAGGACCAGGGGCAGGGACGCGTGTTCACCGTGCCGGTGAGTGGCGGGGCGGTCACCCGGGTGCTCGAGGGCGGCAGCTTCGGCGACCTCTCGGTGCTCCCGGGCGGGAAGACGATCGTGGCCACCCACACGACGTTCACCCAGCCCACCGAGATCGTGCGCCTCGGCGCCGACGGGCGCGCCGTCGCCCGGGTGACCCGGGTGAACGACGCCACCCTCGCCCCCTTCCGCCTCCGACCCGGCGAGAGCGTGACCTACGCGGGGGCGGGAGGCCAGGAGGTCCAGGCCTGGGTGGTGAAACCCCCGGGCTTCGATCCCGCGAAGAAGTACCCCCTGGTGGTGCTCATCCACGGCGGACCCCAGGGCGCGTGGTCGAACGGGTGGAGCTACCGGTGGAACCCGCAGGCCTACGCCGCCGCCGGCTACGTGGTCTTCATGCCCAACCCCACCGGCTCGATCGGGTGGGGACAGGCCTTCACCGACGCGATCCGCGGGGACTGGGGAGGGAAGGTCTACGAGGACATCATGAAGGGGACCGACTACGCGGAGTCCCTCCCCTACGTCGACGCGACTCGCACCGTGGCCGCGGGCGCGTCGTTCGGCGGCTACATGGTCGACTGGATTGCCGGGCACACGGACCGATTCCGCGCCCTCGTGACCCACGACGGGGTCTTCGACGTCGTGTCCATGTACGGGTCCACGGAGGAGCTGTGGTTCCCGGAGTGGGACCTGGAGGGGACCTACTGGACGAACGCCGAGACGTACGCCCGCTGGAACCCTCGGGCCTTCGTCACGAGCTTCAAGACGCCGACCCTCGTCGTCCACGGCGAGCGGGACTACCGGGTCCCGGTCGAGCAGGGCCTCGCCATGTTCACGGCGCTCCAGAGACAGGGCGTGCCGTCGCGGCTGCTGGTCTTCCCGGACGAGAACCACTGGGTCCTGAAGCCGGCCAACTCGGTCCGCTGGCACGAGGAGGTCCTCGGCTGGCTCGACCGGTGGTCGAGGAAGGAGCCACGGCCATGAGGGTCGCCCTGGGCGGGACCGAGATCGAGTACGAGGTCCGGGGGACGGGCCCGGCCGTGGTCCTCCTCCACGCCTTCCCCCTGGGACAGTTCATGTGGGACGGGGAGGCCGAGGCCCTCTCCGACCGCCACCGCGTCGTGCGCTTCGATGCCCGCGGCTTCGGGGGCACCCCGCCCGGCGGCGGGCCGCTCACCATGGACCAGATCGCCGACGACGCGGCGGCGCTCATGGACCACCTGGAGATCGAGACCGCGGTGCTGGGGGGGTGCTCGATGGGCGGCTACGCCGCCTTCGCCTTCGTGCGCCGCCACCCGGACCGCCTGGCCGGGCTCGTCCTCCAGGACACGCGGGCCGGAGCCGACACCGCGGAGGCCCGCGCGAACCGCGCCACTCTGGCCTCCCGAGTCCTCGAGGAGGGGGCGCAGGCCGCCGCCGACGCGTTCGTGCCCAAGCTCGTCGGCGAGACCACCCAGGGCGAGAACTTCGACCTCGTCGCTCACCTCCACGAGCGGATCCTGGCCACGTCACCGCTGGGAATCGCCCAGGCCCTCCATGGCCTCGGCACCCGAGTCGACTCCCGCGAGACGCTCGCTCACATCCAGGTGCCCACCCTGGTCGTGGTCGGAGAGGAGGACGTGCTCACCCCCCCGGCCGAGGCGGAGGCGATGGCCGCCACCATCGCCGACAGCCGGCTCGAGCTGATCCCCCGTGCCGGCCACCTGAGCAACCTCGAGAACCCGCCCGTGTACCGAGACGTCCTCGCGGGCTTCCTCGACACGCTGCGCTGAGTCTGGCCCCGCCGGGGGGGCCGTCTAGACCCTGACGAGGTCGAGGGAGCGAACGGCGATGCCCAGCGTGCGGCCGTCCGTGCTGCCGCCATCCCCCGGCCGGAACGGAGCCGAGAGGAGGACCAGGCGTTGCTCGCCGGTCGCGCGGAGAACCGCGGCGGGAAGGCTGAAGGTGAGGGCCCCGGGTGAGCCGGGCTCGATCGTGGGGCGCACGACGCGGCCATTCAGGTACAGACGGAGCCTGGGGTCCGACGGCGGCGGGGAGAACCGCAGTCGAGCGCGGTAGTGGCCCGGCGACAGCGCCAGCCGCCACAGCGCGGCGGGCTCTGTCCAGCGGAAGCTCCCCCCCTCGTCCTTCTCGGGATAGTGGAAGGCGACGAGGTCCGTGTCGTCCGCCTCCGTGGGGACGAAGCGGAGGGGATCACGCGGCGACGCCGGGGGAGGAAGAGCCCGGCGCGCAAGGTGCTCGATCTCGCCGCAGGTTTCCACGCGGGACCAGGCCCGGCGGAATCGGGCGAGGTGTCGATCGGCGTCTCCCCAGGGCACCGCGCACCACCAGAACACCAGCCGGGCGCGCAGGCGGAGGGGGAGGGAAGCCCCCGCGGCCCCGGCGAGGGCAACCGGCGCCCACCGGAGCAGGGCGGCCAGGTCGGCTCCCCAGGCCCTGCCCCCGTGCGCGGTGACGATGGACTGCGCGAGAGCGGTGCAGAGCTCGCGCGCCAGACCGGAGTCGATGAGCGCGCGGGTGCGTGGATCGGAACCGCCGACGTAGGGCTCGACGAGGGCGACCGGGCCGGCCTCGAGGTACGCGCGGCGCCCTCGACCGAGGCCGAGAAGCGCCGGCTCCAGCTCCCCCGGCCCAGCGCAGTCGCCATGGTGTACCAGCGCGTCCGCGACCTCCTCCGCCCGCAGGCCCCGCCGGTCCATCTCGATGGCGAGTGCCGTCTCGGCATAGCGCTCGAGCTCGGTGCGAAACCCACCGAGCTCCCGGAAGAGGCTGTGGCGCACGGCGAAGCCCCGCAGGGAGACGCCGGCCCACCAGCGGGCCTCCGGGCGCTCGGCCCTCGCCACCTGGCCGACCAGCGCCTCCAGCCGCGCAAGGGCCCCGCGGGGGATGTGGGCAGACCGGAGAGTGGCAGCCGGCGCGCCCGTCCGATCGAGATACCTCAGCAGCGCCGCCCCCGTCTCGGGGGCGGGCACGGCGTGCGACTCCGTGAAGAGAAGGATCTCGCCCCGCGCGGCGTCGGCGCCGGCCTGGTACAGCTCGATCTCGCTCGCCCGTGCGTTGACGACGAACAGGTCGTTCGCGCGAAGCGTCTCGCGAACCCGCGGTGTGTGCCGTCGCTCGCGCCGGTCGTCGACGGCCACCACCTCGTAGGACGCAGCGGGGAGGTTCTGGCCGACCCAGGCGCGAACGCTGGCGACGGCGAGCCCCCGATGGTCGCCCAGCGGGAGGACGACGGAGAGGCGGGGTGTCGACACGAGGGCGCATTCTAGTGGCAACCGGCGAGGGTCACGACACGAGCCCTGTCGCCTTGCGGTGGGGGGGTTCGGGTGCGTCTTCCCCTCTGAGGGGCCGCCGCAGATCGCCTAGACTTGAGGCCGACCGGGGGCCGACCCGGCCGGAAGGAGGCTCGAATGCGTGACGCGTGGCGGTCCGTCCTCCTGGTGCTCGGGGTGGTGGTGGTGGTCGCCGCCATCGTCTTCTTGCGCCCGAAGGCCCCCGCGCGGGGCCCGCTGACCCCGGAGGAAGCGGCGGTCGTCTCGGCCTTCACCGGGGGGACGATCTCCCGGGAGAGCCCGATCCGGGTGGTCTTCAACGAGCCCCTCGGCCAGGGTCGGGCGCTGAACACGCCCCTCGAGAGCTCTCCCTTCCGGTTCGAGCCGCGGGTCGAGGGCGTCACGGTGTGGACATCTCCCAACCGGATCGAGTTTCGGCCCGAGGAACGCCTGGAGGAAGGCCGGACCTACGCCGCTCACCTCGACCTCGGCGTGCTCCTGGGAGACGACGCCCCCCTCCCCGGGTTCGACTTCACCTTCGCGGCGATGCGCCAGTCCTTCTCCGTCACCGTCGACGGACTGGTGGCCGCGGACCTCTCGGACATCGCACAGCAGCGGCTGACGGGCCGTCTCGTCACCGCCGACGTCGAGGCCGACGCGAAGGTCGAAGAGGTGCTGACCGCCTTCCACCAGGGCCGCGACCTGGAGATCGCGTGGGACCACCACCCCGACCGGCGACGCCACGCCTTCACGGTGATGGGGATCGTGAGAGACACCGAGATCTCCACGGCGGAGCTCCGTTGGGACGGCGCCCCGATCGGCGTGGACGAGAAGGCGAGCCGGGAGGTCGAGGTGCCCGGGCTCGACACCTTCACCGTCAACCAGGCCCGGCCGGTGCAGGGACGCGAGCAGTACGTCGAGCTGCACTTCACCGATCCCCTGCACTCGGACCAGAACCTGGCGGGGCTGATCGCCATCGGGGACCGTGACGACCTCCGCTTCGTCACCCGCGGGAATCTCGTGGAGATCTACGGTACGGGTGGCTTCTCCGGTGAGCTGACGGTCCGGGTCGCGGCCGGGGTCCGCAACGTGCTCGGCTACCGCATGAAGGAGGCGCGGGAGCTCGGGGTGGCGTTCGAGCAGCTCAAGCCCCAGGTGCGCTTCGCCGGTCGGGGTGTCATCGTGCCGACCTCCGCCAACCTCACCGTTCCCATCGAGGCGGTGAACCTGAGGGCGGTGGTCGTGGAGGCGATCCGGGTCCCCGAAGGCAACGTGCCCTGGCTCCTCCAGGTGAACGACCTCGACGGGGACCAGCAGCTGAACCGCGTGGGCCGGGTGGTCTGGAAGAAGACCCTGTCCCTGGCAACGACGCCGGACCAGAAGGACCGCTGGGTCCCGGTCGGTCTCGACCTCTCGCCGCTGGTCGCGCAGGGTCCCGGGGGTCTCTATCGCCTCGCCCTCTCCTTCCGGCGTCCCCACGTCGTGTGGCCGTGCGACGGGGACACCGGTGAGGACCAGGAGCTCACCGCCGTGGGCGAGCTGGCCCTGGGAGAGCAGGAGGACAGCTACTGGGACGCCTGGTGGCAGTACGAGGGCGACGACTGGCGGGCCCGCTACGAGGGCCGCCACGACCCGTGCCAGCCCGGCTACTACGAGCGCTTCTACGATCACGACATCCGCGCGGCCCGCAACGTGCTGGTGTCCGACGTCGGCCTGGTGGCGAAGGCGAGCGAGGACGGGACGGTCCTCCTCGCGGCCACCGACCTGAGGACGGCCACCCCCCTGCCGGGGACCGAGGTGACGCTGCGCGACTACCAGCAGGAGACGGTCGCCTCCGGCCGCACCGGGGGAGACGGGCTCGTCCGCCTCGCGGTGGAGCGCCCGCCGTTTCTGGCGGTGGCCCGCCACGGACGCCAGGCCGGCTACCTGCGTCTCGACGACGGGAGCGCTCTCTCGATGGCCCACTTCGACGTCTCCGGCTCGCGCTCCCCCCGGGGCCTCAAGGGCTTCCTCTACGGGGAGCGGGGGGTCTGGCGTCCTGGCGACACACTCCACCTGGCCTTCATCCTCCACGACCCGACCGGGCGTCTCCGCCCGGAGCACCCGCTCCGCTTCGAGCTGCTGAACCCGCGCGGGCAGGTGGTGAGGACGATCACCCGACCGGGCTCCACCGATGGCTTCACCGCCTTCGAGGTGGCGACGCCACCCGACGCACCGACCGGAAGCTACACCGGGCGAGTCACGGTGGGGGGAGCGGTCTTCGAGAAGAGGCTCAAGATCGAGACGGTGATGCCGAACCGTCTGAAGATCGCCCTCGACTTCGGGCGCGACGTGCTGAGGGCCGACGAGGGTTTGTCCGCGACCCTCTCGTCGAGCTGGCTCCACGGCGCCACCGCCCGTCACCTCGAGGCGGACGTGGAGCTGTCGCTGTCGGCCCGGCCCACGCGGTTCGATCGTCACGCCGAGTACGTCTTCGACGACCCGACCCGGCGGTACGCGACGGAGCGGCAGACCGTCTTCCACGGGACCCTGGACGCCACCGGCCAGGCCCGCGTGGACGCGAAGGTCACCACCGCGGGGGCGGCCCCGGGCATGCTCCGAGCCGACTTCACGACCCGTGTCTTCGAGCCCGGGGGGGCGTTCAGCACCGACCGCTTCAGTCTCCCGTTCTCGCCCTACGCGCGCTACATCGGCATCCGCACGCCCCGGGGGGACCGGGCGCGGGGCATGCTGCTGACCGACACCCCCCACGAGGTCGCCATCGTGGCCGTGGACGCAGAGGGACGGCCCGTTGGAGGGGGTGAGGTGGAGCTCAAGCTCTACAAGGTCGACTGGCGCTGGTGGTGGGAGCAGGGCGAGCAGGGCCTCGCCGCCTGGGCCCAGTCGACGGTCCACACCCCGCTCGCCTCGGGGGTGGTCGCCCTGGAGGACGGAGCCGGGACCTGGACCTTCGAGATCAAGCAGCCCGACTGGGGGCGGTATCTCATCACCGCCGCCGACCGCCAGGGCGGGCACCGGACGGGTCAGGTCGTCTACGTGGACTGGCCGGGATGGGCGGGACGCGGGCGGCAGGAGTCACCGGGGGCCAACATCCTGAGCTTCTCTGCGGAGAAGGAGGAGCACGCGGTGGGCGAGACGGTGACGCTGGTGCTCCCCACCCCCCGGAAGGGGCGCGCTCTCGTGAGCCTGGAGACGGGCTCGTCGGTGCTCCGGACGGAGTGGGTCGAGGCGACCGGGACCGAGACACGGTACCGCTTCCGCGCCACTCCGGAGATGGCGCCCACCGTCTACGCCCACGTGACCCTCCTGCAGCCGCACGGCCAGACCGCAAACGACCTCCCCCTCCGCCTCTACGGGGTCACCCCGATCGAGGTCCTGGATCCCGGGACGCGCCTCCAGCCCGTCGTGGAATGCGCCGAGGTGCTGGCCCCGGAGAGCTCGGCCACGGTGACGGTGCGCGAGGCCACGGGTCGGCCCATGACCTACACGCTGGCCGTGGTCGATGAGGGGCTCCTCGGCCTCACCCGCTTCGAGACGCCGAACCCCTGGGACCACTTCTACGCCCGCGAGGCCCTCGGGGTGAAGACCTGGGATCTCTACGACCAGGTGGTGGGGGCCTGGGGCGGGGTCCTGGAGCGGATGCTCGCCATCGGCGGCGACGAGGAGGGTGTGCGTGCCGAGGCCCAGCGCGCCAACCGCTTCCCGCCCATGGTGCGCTTCCTCGGTCCCTTCCGGCTGCCCGCGGGGAGCACCGGGACCCACGAGGTGGACGTGCCGCAGTACGTGGGCTCGGTGCGGGTGATGGTGGTGGCGGGACGAGACGGCGCGTTCGGGGCCGCCGACCGCGAGGCCTTCGTGCGACGGCCGCTCATGGTCCTGGCCACCCTTCCCCGGGTCCTGGGACCCGAGGAGGAGGTCGCGCTGCCGGTTTCCGTCTTTGCCATGGAGCCCGAGGTCCGGGACGTGGCGGTGGCGGTGGCGACGGCGGGCCCCCTCGAGACGGTGGCGCCGTCGCGGAAGGCGCTGTCGTTCGAGGCCCCGGGCGACCAGGTGGTGACCTTCCTCCTCCGCACGACTCCGGGTCTGGGCGTCGGCCAGGCCAAGGTGGAGGCGACTTCGAAGGCGGAGCGCGCGACCCAGACGATCGAGCTCGACGTCCGCATGTCGACGCAGAGGGCGACGGACGTCCTCGGAACGCGCCTCGAGCCGGGCGCGACCTGGGAGCCGGCGGTGGAGCTGCCCGGCCTGCCCGGCACCAACGAGGTCACTCTCGAGGTCTCCCGCACACCTCCTCTCGACCTGGGCCGGCGGCTCGGGTACCTGCTGCGCTACCCCCACGGCTGTGTCGAGCAGACGGTCTCCTCGGCCTTCCCCCAGCTCTTCCTGGGACGGCTGCTCGAGCTCTCCCCTCGGCAGCAGGACAGCGTGGAGACGAACGTGAAGGCGGCGCTCCAGCGGCTGCAGACCTTCCAGACCTCGGGGGGAGGGTTCGGCTACTGGCCCGGGGACGACGACCCCAGCGACTGGGTGACGAGCTACGCCGGCCACTTCGTCCTGGAGGCGAAGGCGGCGGGCTACCTGCCGCCGCCGGGGATGCTCGACCAGTGGACGCGGTTCCAGGGGCGCCGGGCGCGGGCCTGGGTGCCGGGGTCGGGACGGGCCGAGCTCGTCCAGGCCTACCGTCTGTTCACTCTGGCGCTGGCCGGGTCACCCGAGCTGGGGGCCATGAACCAGCTGCGGGAGCGCGCGAGCCTGCCGGTGACGGCGCGGTGGCGGCTGGCCGCGACGTACGAGCTGGCCGGACAGCCGGAGGCGGCGGACGCCCTCGCGCGACCCGGTCCAGTGACGGTCGCCCCGTACCGCGAGCTGGGCGGGACATTCGGCTCCGACGTCCGGGACCGGGCCATGATTCTCGAGGCGCTCCTGATCCTGGGACGGGCCGACTCGATCGGGGCCCTCGTGCAGGACCTCTCCCGGTCCCTCTCCTCCGACCACTGGCTGAGCACGCAGGAGACGGCCTACGCCCTTCTCGCTCTCGCCCGGTCGGCAGGTCAAGGGCCCGCGGGACGAGCTCGGGACGAGACCGCGTTCTCCTACGCGTGGGGAGGGGGCGGCGCGGTGAGCGTTTCGTCCCCCACCCCCCTGGTCCAGCGCACCCTCGAGGCGGGAGGCGAGGGCGCGACCCTCGTGGTTGAGAACCGGGGGGAGACGCCGCTGTATCCGCGCCTCGTCCTCACCGGTCTGCCGGCGGTGGGTCGGGAGAAGGCGGCCGCGAACGGCCTGCGACTCGCGGTCGCGTATCTGACCACCGACGGGGACCCGCTCGACCCCGAGCGCCTCGATCAGGGGACGGACTTCAAGGCGATCGTCACCGTCACGAGCACCGGCGAGCGTGGCGACTACGAGCAGATCGCCCTCTCGCACGTCGTGCCCTCGGGGTGGGAGATCCACAACGAGCGTCTCGGAGCAGGGGGCCGGCGGGGGGCGACCCGCTTCGACTACCAGGACATTCGCGACGACCGGGTCTACACCTACTTCGCCCTGAAGGCCGGCGAGACGAAGACGGTCGAGGTGCGGCTGAACGCGAGCTATCTCGGGCGCTTCTACCTGCCGCCGGTGTCGGTCGAGGCCATGTACGACGCCACCATAGGCGCCCGCGTCGTGGGTCGATGGGTCGAGGTGGTCGAGGCCGGGAGCCGCTGACTCCCGAGGATCACGTCGTGGCAACCTTCACGGGGCGACGCGGGATTCGGAAGCTCAGGGCGGGCGCCGGGTGGGTCCGAGGGGCCCACCTCGCCGGGGCGCTGTCGCTCACCGCCCTCCTCCTGTGGGCGCTCGTCCCTGTCGTCCAGTTCGACGCGCCCCTGTCCACGGTGATCCTCGACCGCGAGGGCGAGCTCCTCGGCGCCACCATCGCCGCCGACGGACAGTGGCGATTCGGCGTGGCCGAGGCCGTTCCGGAGAAGTTCGTGGCCGCCATCACCTGCTTCGAGGACCGGCGCTTCTTCCACCACCCCGGGGTCGACCCCCTCGCCCTCGCCCGGGCTTTCCGACTGAACCTCCGGCGCGGACGGGTGGTGAGCGGTGGCTCGACGATCACCATGCAGGTGGTGCGTCTCGCCCGGCGCGACCGGCCACGCACGTACGCGGAGAAGGTGGTCGAGGCCGTGCTGGCCGTGCGGCTCACGGTGGCACTCTCGAAGGAACAGGTGCTGGGGCTCTACGCGGCCTACGCTCCGTTCGGGGGCAACACGGTGGGTCTCGACGCCGCGGCCTGGCGCTACTTCGGCCGGCCCCCGGAGCGCCTCTCGTGGGCCGAGACCGCCACCCTCGCCGTGCTTCCCAACGCCCCCTCGCTCATCCACCCGGGCCGGAATCGGGATCGCCTCGTGGCCAAGCGCAACCGCCTGCTCGACGCCCTGAGGGCACGAGGAGTGATTGACTCGATGACCGCCAACCTGGCCAGGCAGGAGGCCCTCCCGCCGGCGCCCGAGCCGGTCCCTCGCCTCGCTCCCCACCTCCTCGAGCGGGTACGGGCGGACCGCCGGCACGAGGACTGGAAGACGGGCGACGCCAGCCCCTGGGTGCACACGACTCTCTCGAAGGAGGTCCAGGCCCGATCGGGCGCGGCGCTGGCCCGGCACCACCGCCGCCTCGCCGCGACCGGGGTCGCCAACGCCGCCGCGCTCGTGGCCGAGGTCGACACCGGACGCCTTCTCGCCTACGTCGGCAACCTCTCCCGCTTCGATCTTCCCGACCGGGGGCACTGGGTCGACGTCGTCCCCGCGCCCCGCAGCACCGGCAGCATCCTGAAGCCGCTCCTCTTTGCCGCCATGCTCGACGCCGGGGAGATCCTGCCGGGACAGCTCGTCCCCGACGTCCCCACCCGCCTCGGGTCGTTCCACCCCGAGAACTTCGACCGGACCTACGCGGGAGCGGTGCCCGCCGAGCGCGCCCTGGCCCGGTCTCTCAACGTGCCCGCGGTGCGCCTGCTGCGATCCTACGGGACCGACCGGTTCACCGTATTGCTCCGGCGCCTGGGCCTGACGACACTCGACCAGCCCGGCGGCCACTACGGGCTCTCCCTGATCCTCGGCGGCGCCGAGGCCACTCTCTTCGACGTGACCGGCGTGTACGCCGGCCTGGGGCGCCTCGTCACCCGGGCCAGCGCCGGCCGGCCGCTGTCGGGCGCGTTCCACCCCCTCACGTGGCTCCCGGAGCCGGTGGCGGCCCACGGCGACGAGGCGCCACCTCTCGGCCCCGGAGCGGCCTGGCTCACCCTCGAGGCGATGCTGGAGGTGGAGCGCCCGGGAAAGGAGTTCGCGTGGCGGGCGTTCTCGTCGTCACGGAGGATCGCCTGGAAGACCGGAACCAGCTACGGCTTCCGCGACGCGTGGGCGGTGGGCGTCACGCCCCGTCACGTGGTGGGCGTGTGGGTGGGCAACGCCGACGGCGAGGGCCGGCCCGGGCTCACCGGCTACTCCGCCGCCGCTCCCATCCTCTTCGATCTCTTCGACCTCCTCCCGGGGCGTGGCTGGTTCGCGGAGCCCGAGGACGCCCTTGCCGAGGTCGAGGTGTGCGCTCGGAGCGGCATGCGCCGGGGGCCGCACTGCGCGGAGGGCCGCGCCCGCCGGGTCACGCGAGCGGGGCGGGAGACGCCGCCCTGCGCCTGGTGTCGCCTCGCCCACCTCGACGCCGCTCTCGAGTGGCAGGTGCACGGCGACTGCGAGCGGGTGGTCACCATTCGGGCCCTGCCCTGGTTCGTGCTGCCGCCGGCCATGGAGACGTACTACCGCCTCCAGCACGCCGACTACCGGCCGCTGCCCCCGCTCCGGCCGGACTGCCGCGCCGGGGCCGGGGCGATGGATGTGGCCGCTCTGGCCCTGGTCTCACCGAGGGAGGACGCGACCGTCTACGTCCCCGTCGAGAGGGACGGCTCGCTCGGGCGCGTGGTCTTCGAGGCCGCCCACCGGGATCCGGGGACCCGAATCTTCTGGCATCTCGACTCCGAGTTCCAGGGGGAGACCCGGGACATCCACCAGATGGCCCTGGCCCCTGCCCCCGGGCCGCACGTGCTGACCCTGGTGGACGAGACCGGCGCTTCGGCCGAGCGGCGCTTCCACGCCCTGCGCGGAACGGTGGATCGACCGCGGAGGATCGCGGGCGCGCGGAGGGGCGGTCCCTGAGACCGGCTCAGGGTCCGGCCGCGAGCCTCTTCTCGAGCCAGTCCACGAGCTTCCGCTTGTAGCCCGACCACTCCGGATGGCCTTCCCAGCTCTCCATCCCGTGGGGCGCGCCGTCGAGGCGGACGAGCTCGTGGTCGGCTCCGACCTCCTCGAGCTTCCTCGCGAAGGCCACACCCTGGTCCCAGAGCATCTCGTTCGTCCCGTGGATCAGGAGGAGGGGAGGCATCGCCCGGTGAGCGTGGTAGAGGGGTGAGTACCGGCGCATCAGGAGGCGTGACTCCTCGTCCAACGTGGTGCGGCCGAACAGCCGCGCGAGGAGTGACCGCGGCGACGCGTCCCGGACCAGGGGACCGAAGTCGTACACGCCATAGAAGGAGACGGCGGCCGCCACCGTGCAGGGCTCGCGATCGACGGGGTCGGGCGCGTCGGCGATCCCGTGGCACGGCCCCGTCGCGAGCTGGGCGACCATCTGGCCGCTGGCCGACTCTCCGAGCATCGCGAGACGACGAGGATCGACACGGAAGTCGGCCGCGTGGTGGCGCACGTAGCGGATGGCCCGGCGGAGATCGTCGAGCTGCTGCGGGTGGCGGAATCCGGGGGTCAGGCGGTAGTCGATGGAGAACCACGCGAGCCCCGCCCGCGACAGGGGCTCGAGGATGGGCGTCAGGTAGGTGACCTTGTCCCCCGCCTCCCAGCCCCCGCCGTGGGCGAGGACGACTCCGGGGAAGGGGCCCTCCCCCGGCGGGATCCACGCGTCCAGGAGGAGCTCGGCCGGCTCGCCCTTCGTGGTCGGGAAGGTGCCGTAGGCGACGTTCTTGCGGAGCCGCTCGTCCTCGTACGGCTCGAACCGCGGCTCGTCCAGGTCCAGGGCGTCCGAGAGCCACTCGACGACGCGGTCCTTGTAGCCCCACTGCGAGGGCCACCAGTTCTCCACGGCGTGGATCGCGCCGGGGACCTCAACCATGTCCACCGGCACTCCGGCCTCCGCCAGGGCGTCCCGGTAGCGGCGAGCCTGCTCTGGCGGGACGTCGGTGTCGGCCCCGCCGTGGACGATCAGAAGCGTGGGCATCCCCGCGGTGACCCGGTGGAGGGGTGACACCGAGGCGAGGGGGGCCTCGTAGATCCCGCCCAGGGAGACCACCGCTCGCAGCCCCGGGGGGCGCTCGGCGGCGAGAAGGGTGGCCAGCTGGGCCCCGTAGTCCTCCCCGAGGACGGCGACGCGGTCGGGGTCGATGCGGAGCTCGGCCGCGTGCGCCCGCACGAACTCGAGGGCGGCCCGGAGGTCGTCCAGCGCCGCCGGGAAGGGGTGCTCCGGGGCGAGGCGGTAGTCGATGGAGAACCAGCTGAAGCCCCCGGTGGTCAACATCTCCAGGAGCTGACCGACACGAGCGATGCGGCTGCCCGACGTCCCGCCCCCGCCGTGGACGACGACGACCCCGGGGCGGCTCGTCCCCTGCTTCTGAAGGTAGGCGTCGAGGGCGAGCTCGACACCGTCGACCCGGCGGTAGACGACGTCGCCGAGGACTCCCGGGACCAGGTAGTTCCCGTCGGGGTTGCGGGCCACGACCGCCGACCCCTCCCCGCCGGCCGCCGCCCCGGTGGAGCCCGGGATCCCGGCGACGTTGGCCAGCACCATTGCCCACAGGCCCACCCACCCGACTCTCGGCGCACCCTGCACCGCCCGAGTTTAGGGCGCGGGCCGCCGAGCGTCCAGCCGCAGCGGAGCCGCCCGTCACTACTGACAGGTTGCGCCAGGGTCCGGTTGGCTGCCATTAGAACGAGGTTCGATCGTCAGATCGCTCGGGAGCGTTCACGGGGTACAGGGCTGGGCTTCGCCCCGCGGTCTGTGCCCATCGTTTGGGGGGCAACCCAGGGAGAAGCCCGGACATGGATTGAGCGAAGATCGTGGAGCAGGCCACCGGATTCGTGACCCAGTGGGGTCTCGAGGCGGATGAGCGTGTCTTGAAGGATCCCGCCCCAGGGTCCGATCGGGTCCAGATCGTGATCAGCCGTGCTCTGGATCGGGCGGAGGGGACTCGCCGAGCCCGCTGACCCGTCCGGAGACGGCCTCGAGGCGGTCCTCGAGAGAGGCGAGAGCCGCCTCGGCTTCCCGTAGGCGGTCTCCCTCGCTGCGGACGAAACGCGAGTAGGGGGCGATCGCCTCCTTGACCCTCTGCTGGGAGCGGTCGCGCTCGCGCCCGAAGCTCTCGGTGAGCGACGAGAGGAGCTTCTCGCGCAGGGTCGCCACCCGAGCCGCCAGCTCGGTGCGGGCCTTGCGCCGCCGGGCCGGCAGAACCAGCAGACCCATCACCGAGAGGGCTCCGGCCGCGACGAGGCCGGTGACGTCCATCGCGGTCGTGGTGGCGAGCATGGTGACGAGCGTCCCGAGCCCCACCGCGGACACCTGCAGGAGAGCGGTCTGGGCCACCGAGTCGCGGACGTTCTCCGCGAGCCGCCGGGCCTCGGCCGGGGCGTCGTAGGCGTCCACCGCCCGCTGGGCCTCGGCGCGCACCGCCTCCAGCAGCCGCTGGCGGTCGTATTCGAAGCGGTCGTCGACCCGGCCCACCATGCCGTCGACGTGGGCGGCCTGCCGGCCCCCCAGGCGCTCCATCACGTCCTGCCACTGGCGCAGCTCGGCCCCCACCATCCAGTCCACCATCGCCTCGACGCGCTTCTCGACCTGCCGGGGCAGGTCGGCGACCACCTGGGTCTCGAAGTCCTTGCGGAGACGCTCCTTGCCCAGCAGCTCGTGGATGCGCATCAGGCGCAGCCGTTCCTCGAAGAAGGCGTGGCCGCGGCGCTCGAAGTCGAGAAGGACCTTCTCCACGTCGGAGAGGCGCAGCTGGAAGTCCCGCTCCATCTCCACGGCGCGGGCGGCGAGGTCCGCCTCCACGGCCTCCAGGGTGTCGAGGTCGTCCTTGAGCACGGCCAGGCGTCCGTCGACGAGGGCCTCGGCCTCCTCCCGCACGCGACGGCCGACCCCGAGGGGATTCTCGAGCTTGAGCCGGAAGCGCTCGGCCTCGTCGAGGGTGTCGGTGACCCGGTCCTCGAAGGCGGGCAGGCCGCTCGCCTCGAGCGCCGCCTCGTCTCCCCCGAGGCGGGTGCGCAACGCCAGCCGCGACGAGACCGGGAAGACCTCGGGCGCGAAGCCGAGGGTGCGCTGGGCCTGCTCGCGGACGAAGGCCAGGACGCGCTCCACGTCCTCGGGCGACTCCAGGAGGTCGACCTTGTTCACGACGACGACGACCTTCTTGCCCCAGGCCCGGATCGCTTCGAGGAAGGCCCGCTCGCTCTCGGTGAAGGGCCGGTCGGCGGAGGTGATGAAGAGAACCAGGTCGGCCCTCGGGATGAAGTCACGGGTGAGCTCCTCGTGCTCCCGGAGCACGGCGTTGGTGCCGGGAGTGTCCACGATCACGATGTCACGCAGGACCTCGGCCGGGGCGGTGAGGCTCTCGAGCCCGGCCGCGGTCACCTCACGGCTCGTCTCCTCCCCGTACCGGAGGAGGCCGATGCGGGCGGTGGTCGGAGTCACGCCCTCCTCGAGGACCTCCTGCCCGAGGAGGGCGTTGATGAAGGCGCTCTTTCCCGCGTTGAACTCCCCCACCACCACCAGGAGGAAGGGCTCCTCGAGCTGCCCGATGGAGTCGGCGAGGGCCTGGCGCTGCTCCTCGGGGACCCCGAGGCGCACGAGCCAGTCGCGCAGCTCGGCCAGCAGGCGGCGCTCGTCGGCGAGGAGGGCACGGCGTGTCTCGTCGAGAGGTGTGATCATGGAACCGGTCAGAGCTTAGTACGAAACCTCAGAACGTGTAGCCCAGGGCGACGGAGGCCTGGTAGTCGTCCCGGGCCGCCCCCTCGCTCGGGGGCCGGGAATCGAAGTTGTAGTAGCCCTTGATCACGAAGCTGAAATCCTTGAGGAGCTCGCGCGTGAAGCGGGCCTCCACGTCCGCGCGGTAGCGGCCCCAGTCGGTCAACCCCAGGATGAACACCGTCTTGATCTCGACGTCGGTCTTCGGGAAGTCGTAGGCGAAGTTGGCCCAGTCGGCCGCCACGATCGCCTCGACGTTGTTGACGCTCTCGCCGTCGACGGGGACCTCGCGGTTGACGTAGAGCCCGGCGGCACCGAGCATCTCGTTTCCCCGGCTTCGGACGAAGTACTTTCCGTAGGCCCCGGTCACGCCGGCCCGGAGGTCGTAGCCGAGCGCCTGATTCTGGTCGGCCGACACCCGGCCCACAACGAGCTGTCGGTTCTCCCGGACGCGCGTGTAGCTGAGGGAGATCGAGTTGCGCGACGTGTCTTCCACATCCTCCTGTCGTTGCATGTACGAGCTGGCGTTGAACTCGGACACGAAGGTCGGGCGGGTGAACTTGACGGAAACGTCCGCGTTCAGCTGGGCGAGCTCGCTGGATTTGGTGTAGCCGAAGCCGATGTCCACGGAGCCCGAGAGCCTCTTCCAGAAGCTGGCCTCGATGAACATGAGGCGCGCGACGGAAGGGAGCGGCACGGTCTCGATCCCCGTGGCCGTGGCGACCTGAAGCCCCTTCTCCGGGACGGTCTCGAGGGGCCCGTAGAACAGACGGCCCGCCAGGTCCTCGATCTCGAAGAGGCCCTTGCCGGTGACCCCGGCGATCTTGTCCCACTCGACGTTGATCGTGCCCATGTCGTCCGTCTTCACCCGCAGCCTGCCTCGCTGGAGGGACACGATCTCGCAGGTGATCTCGTCCCCGTTCTTCAGGGCAACGGTATCGGTCTTGGGCCGGGCGTGAGCGGGGGCGAGCAGCCCCGGCAGCAGGAGGGCGAGGGCGGTGGCGAGCGCGACTGCTGCGTGCCGGCGGGCGTACCGCCCCATGCCAGGGCCAGGAGGGTTCATCCGATCGCCGCGAGTATACCCGGCTCCTGGGCGCCGCTGTGGTAGTCTGGCCCTCCACTCCGCCATGCCGGCCCCACCCGTGAGCTTGCCCTCGTGACACTGCACGTCTTCCTGTTCCTGGGCGGCCTCGTCGTGCTCGTTACCGGGGGCCACGCCCTCGTGAGCGGCGCCGTCGCCCTCGCCCGGCGGTTCGGTCTGTCCTCTCTCGTCATCGGCCTGACCGTCGTGGCCTGGGGGACCGGCGCCCCGGAGCTGGCGGTCAGCCTCGGGGCGGTGATGGGCGGCCAGGGGGGCCTGGCCCTCGGCAACGTGGTCGGGAGCAACATCATCAACATCCTGGGCGTGCTCGGGGTGACGGCCCTTCTGGCTCCCCTCGTGGTGTCCCGCCGGCTGGTCTGGCGCGATGTGCCGATCCTCATCATGCTGTCCTTCGCGGTGTTCTTTCTCGGCGTGAACGGCCAGATCGGCCGACTGGGGGGAACGCTCCTCTTCACCGCCGGCCTGGTCTACACGGTGTACGCGATCCGCGTGAGCCGGCAGGGAGGCGAGGCGAGCCCCGACGACGAGCCTCGCTCCCGCCTCGGCCTGACCCGGGCGGTGCTCCTGGTCGCGGTCGGGATGGTGCTCCTCGTGCTGGGGGCCCGCTGGATGGTGGAGGCCGCCAGCGCCTTCGCCCGAGCCCTCGGGGTGAGCGACCTCGTGGTGGGCCTGACCGTGGTCGCGGTGGGCACGTCGCTGCCGGAGGTCGCGGCCTCCCTCGTCGCTGCGGCGCGGGGGCAACGGGACATGGCGGTGGGCAACGCGATCGGCTCGAACATCTTCAACATCGCCTACGTGCTGGGTCTCACCGCCGTCGTGGCCCCGGCCGGGGTGCCGGTGCCGGAGGCGGCGCTGTGGTTCGATCTCCCGGTGATGATCGCGGTCGCGGTGGCCTGCCTGCCCATCTTCTTCGCCGGACACCGGATCGCCCGCTGGGAGGGCGCGATCTTCCTCTCGTACTACGCGGTGTACCTCTTCTTCGTCGTGGTCCAGGCGGAGCAGCACACCGCGCTCCCCGCCCTCAACCGGGCGGTGATGGTCTTCGTGATCCCACTGTCGGTAGCGACCCTCAGTGTCGTCGTCTGGCGCGAGGTCCGGCGCCGACGCGCCGCCTGACCCGTTCGGCCCGCGAAGGCTCAGGAGGTCGAGGCCATCGCCTCCAGCATCCGCCGGACGTCACCCGGGCTGCCGAGCTGGAAGCGGGCCTGCGACGGGCCGCCGCCCACGCGAATGGTCCAGGCCTCGGGTGGCATGACCGCGAACAGGTCCTCGTCCGTCTGGTCGTCGCCGACCGCGAGGCGAAAGTCGGGGGCCGGGCCCGCGGCCTCGAGATGGCGCACGATCTCGCCCTTGTTCGCCCACGCGAACTTCACCTCCACGGACTTGTGGGCACGGATGGCCCGCAGCTCGGTCTCGGCCAGGAGCTCCTCGAGGCTCGCCACGAGCTCGTTGGACAGCCACTCGCTGAACTCCGGGTCGGACATGCGATAGTGCCAGACGAGCGAGTACTCCTTGGCCTCGATGAAGCTGCCGGGGGTCCTGTCGACGTAGTGCTCGAGAACGGGCAGGACGTGCTCCTTCCAGTCCTCCGGGGGTGAGGGACGGATGGCCGACCACTCGTGGCTGGTCGGGGGGCGGAGCACCGCGCCGTGCTCGGCGGCGAGCCAGAGCCCCTCGACGTCGCCGAACCAGCGCTCGAAGTCAACCCGGGAGCGGCCGGAGACGATGGCCACGCGGTGGCGGCCCTCGGCGCCGAGGTGCAGGAGGAGAGAGACGAGCTCGGGGGGTGGGGACGCCTCGGCGGGACGAGGGGCCAGGGGGACCAGGGTGCCGTCGTAGGCGAGGAGGAGCACGCCGTTCCGGCACGCATGGAAGGCGGCGGTGGCCTCCGCCAGCGGGAGTCGCGCCGGCTCGCTCGACCCGGCGTGAAGCCGGGAGCGTGCGGCTCGACGCAGACTGTCGGTGAATCGCTCGGCCCAGGCGAACGCGTTGTTGCGGGCGACCCTACGGTGGAGGGCGGCCATGCGCTCGCGGCGGTGCTCGGGCGGCAGGGCCAGGGCCCGCTCGACGGCGGCCGCGGTTCGCTCCTCGTCGTAGGGGTTGACGATCACCGCTTCGCCCATCTCCGCGGCCGCCCCCGCGAACTCGCTGAGGACCAGCACGCCGGCGGCGTCTTTCTGGCAGGCGACGTACTCCTTGGCCACGAGGTTCATGCCGTCCCTGAGCGGCGTCACCCACCCGAGGTCGGAGGCCGCGTACAGCGCCACCAGGTCGGCCCGGGACACGGAGCGGCGAATGTAGACGACCGGGGTCCACTCGGGCGTGCCGTACTGGCCGTTGATCTCCCCCACGAGCCGGTCGACCTGCGCCTTGAGCTCGCGGTAGCGGGGAATCCGCTCCCGGGACGGGACCGCGATCTGAACGAGGACGGCCTGTCCCCGGAGGTGGGGCGCCCGAGCCAGGAGCCGCCCGTACGCCCGGAGGCGCTCGGGAATGCCCTTGGTGTAGTCGAGGCGATCGACCGAGAGGAGGATGCGGCGTCCCTCGAAGCGGCGACGGAGCTTCCGAAGAGCCGCCCCCACCGCCTGGTCGCCCTCCAGCAGGCCCACGAACGACTCGGGAGCGATGCCGATGGGCCGGGCCTCGAGCTGCACCGCACGGCCCTCGAGGAAGAGCCGGTCCATGCTGCTCGACAGACCCAGGATCCGGAGGATGGAGGAGCGGAAGTGGGAGAGGTGCCGGTGGGTCTGAAAGGCGGCGTAGTCGGACCCCAGCACACCGAGGAGGAGCTCCTCGCGGTGCGGGAGGATCCGGAAGACCTCCGACGCCGGGAAGGGGATGTGGAGGAAGAAGCCAATCGCCACGTCGGGCACCGCCTCCCGGAGGAGGCGGGGAAGCAGCATGAGGTGGTAGTCGTGCACCCAGACGAGATCCCCGGGCTCGAGACGATCGACGATCGCGTCCCGGAAGCGGTTGTTGGCCTCGACATAGGCTTCCCAGCTTCTCGGGGAGTACTCCAGGAGCGACGGGAACTGGTGGAACAGCGGCCACAGGGTCTGGTTCGGGTAGCCCTGGTAGAAACGGGTGGCGAGGGCGCGGGGGAGGTCCACCGCGACGAAGCCGCTCTCGCGCTCCCAGCGGTCGAGAGTCGTCTGGCGTTCGAGGTCGGCTCGCTCGGGACCCTCCCCCGGCCAGCCGAACCACAACCCTCCGGTGCGCTGGATGACCGGCCCGAGGGCGGTGACGAGGCCCCCGGAGCTCGGCTCACCGACCCACCCCTCGGCCGAGCCCCGCAGGGTCAGCGGGAGACGGTTCGAGACGACGACGAGACGCATGCCGCTCACGATCCGTAGGGGATTATGGTCTCGAGAAGGCGGTCGGCTCAAGCGTCTGGGCCGGCGGCGGGGCGACGGTCAGGGGGCGCCGGGGCCGACGCCCTTCGTCTCGCGACGGAGGGCCCAGAGGAGGAGGGGCGGCGTGGCCATGGTGGTGGCCACGACCATGAAGACGGCGGCGGCGTAGGTGGACCGGCTCACCACCGGCTCGCCAGCGAGAGTGAGCTGGGCACCGATGCCAGCGAAGATGAGGCCCACCTCGCCCCGGGGCATCATCCCCAGGCCCACCGTCGTCCCGGACACTCCTCGAGGCGTCCCGAGGGCGCAGGCCCACTTGCCGATCATCGCCGCCACGGTGAGGAGGACGGCGAAGCCCATCACTCCCGGCTGCGCGAAGGTCTCGACGTGGACCAACATGCCCATCCGCACGAAGAAGACGGGCACGAGGAGCGCGGTGAGGGGTCGCAGGCTCTCGTGCAGAGGGCGATCTCCGCGCTTGATGTGATCCTCGAAGTGGACGTCCTCGAGCACGAGTCCGGCGGCGAACGCCCCCACGATCGGAGCGAGCCCGGCCTTCTGGGCCAGCCAGGCCAGGCCGAAGCAGACGCTGAGGGAGAGGGCCTGTACGAGCCCGGTGGACTGGATGGCGAGGGCGTGGCGGAACAACCGCGGCGAGACCGCGGAGCCGATGGCCACCGCCAGGACCAGGAAGCCCAGGGCCTTCGCCACGATCACCGCGATGCCGCTGGCCTCGAGGGTCACGCCGGTCGCGGCGGCCTGGATGACGCCGGTGATGATGGCGAGGACCACGAGGCCGAGGACGTCGTCGATGACCGCCGCCCCCAGGATGATGCGGGCGGCGGGGCGACGGATGGCCCCGGCGTCCTGGAGCACCCGGGCGGTGATCCCCACCGAGGTCGCGGCCAGCATGGCCCCGAGGAAGGCGTGGGTCATCCAGGACTCCTCGGGCATGAGGGCCCAGCCCACGCCGTAGCCCAGGGTCATGGGGGTGACCACACCCAGCACCGCCACCACCGTCGCCGGCAGGCCCACCGCCAGCATTTCCTTGGGCGTGGACTCGAGGCCCACGTCGAAGAGAAGCAGGATGGCTCCGAGCTCGGCGAGCACGGCAAAGGTCTCGGACGCCTCGAGGGTCCCGAGGCTGGGGCCGCCGAACAGGGCGAGGTTGCCGAGGACGACGCCGACCAGGAGCTCGCCGAGGACGGCGGGCTGGCCGAGCCGGGCGACGAGGGCACCGGCGAGCTTGGCCCCGGCCAGGACGAAGGCGAGGGCGAGGAGGATACGGGCCTGCTCTCCGCCGGCGCCGACCGAGGACAGGAGAGCAGGGAGGGCCGCCATGGGAACCCGCAGTCTAACACCGGCCGCACCGCCCCCGGGGATGTGGTATAGGTGTTGTCCGCAGCCCTCGAGGGTCCCCGTCTGAAGTGCCGCCCGCACGGTGTCAGGAGACACGTGAGCGACTTCCACCAGTTCGGACCCGTCACCGCGATTCCGCGCCTCGTCTCCCGGGACCCGGAGGAGATGGAGCAGCGCCTCCAGGTGCTGGCCGAGCGCTTCCCGGTGGCCCTGGTCCTCCCCATGGTCCCCGCGGAGATGGACCGTCCCGCCCTGAAGCGGATCCTCGACGAGCTGTGCTCGGTGACCTGGGTGGACACCCTGGTGGTCTCCCTCAACCGGGCGAGCCGCGAGGACTACCGTCGCGCCCTCGAGTACTTCGGATGCTATCCCGGGCGCAAGGTGGTTCTCTGGAGCGAGTCGCCCGCGGTGTCGGCGTTCGTGGCGGAAATGGCGGCGGCCGGGCTCTACACCGGGGAGCCGGGAAAGGGCCGGGCCTGCTGGCTGGCCATCGGGCACGTGCTGGCCGAGGACCGCGCATCGTACATCTCCTTCCAGGACGCCGACGTCGTCAACTTCACCCGCTGGATGCTGGGGCGCCTGGTGCTCCCCGCTCTCGAGCCCACCGTCGACTTCGACTTCGTGAAGGCCTACTACGCGCGGGTGTCGGATCGCCTTCACGGCCGCGTGACCCGCCTTCTGCTGACCCCCCTGCTCGGGGCCTTCACGCGGCTCATCGGACAGGACCCGTACATCGGCTACCTTGCCTCGTTCCGCTACGCCCTCTCCGGGGAGTTCACGATCAAGCGCGACCTCGCCGAGAAGATGCGCCTCCCCTGCGACTGGGGTCTGGAGATCGTGACGTTGTTCGAGGCGCTCCGGCACCGGGCCCCGGGCCGGCTCTGTCAGGTCGAAGTCGCGGAGCGCTATGACCACAAGCACCAGGAGCTCTCGGGCCAGGACCCGACCCAGGGACTCAACCGCATGGCGCGCGACGTCATCAAGCACCTTCTGCGCACACTCGCCGCGGCCGGAGTGAACCTCTCCCCGGGGCTGCTCATGAGCCTCCTTGCCGCCTACCAGCGCCACGCGGAAGACGCGGTCACCGACAGCTACGCGGTATCGGTTGTCAACCACCTGAACTACGACCGCCACGCCGAGGAGCAGAGCGTGCACGTCTTCACCGAAGCCCTGCGGGCCTCCATCGACGAGTTCCTGGTCGACCCCCTGGGCCCGCCCCTCGTGCCCAACTGGACCCGCGTGTGGGCGGGCGTCCCCGATGCGAGCGCGCGGCTGCTCTCCGCGGTCAGCCGCGGGGAGGAGGCGCCGATCGGTTCGCGGCGGTGAGTCGCCACAACGACTGCCGTCTGGTCGTCACCGACCTCGACGGAACGCTGCTCGACGAGGACACATACGACTTCGCCCCGGCCCGGCCCGCCCTCGCGGCCCTGGCCGATCGCGGCATTCCCCTCGTTCTGTGCAGCAGCAAGACCCGGGCGGAGATGGAGCCCCTCGCCGCCCGGCTGGGCCTGGCCACGCCCCTCGTGGTGGAGAACGGCGGCGCCCTCGTCTTCCCCGCGGACTCGCTCCCGGTCGCGCCCCCCGGAGCCTGGCGACACGGCTCACGCCTGGTCGTTCCCCTCGGGGTGGCCCGGGCCGACCTCATCGCCGCCCTGCCCGAGGTGGCCGACGAGGCAGGGGTCACCGCCCGGGGGTTCGCCACCATGTCGGAAGACGAGGTGACGGCCCGCACCGGCCTGGGGCTGGTGGCGACCCAGCGCGCCATGCAGCGCGAGTGGGACGAGCCCTTCCTCGTGGAGGGCAACGGGACGAAGCACGACCAGCGCCTGGACGAGGCCGCCCGGAAGCGGGGCCTGCAGGTCACCCGGGGTGGTCGCTTCCACCACCTGACCGGGCCCGTGGACAAGGGAGAGGCGCTCCGGGCGCTCCTGCGGCTTCTGCCCCTGGCTCCTCTCGGGCAGACGGTGGGGCTCGGGGACTCCGCCAACGACCTGTCCATGCTGGAGGCCGTCGACCGACCAGTCGTCATGCCCGGCAAGGACGGCGGGCTCGAGCCGGCCCTGGCCGCGGCCCTGCCGGGAGCGGAGCGGGGCCCGGCCCCCGGCCCCGCGGGCTGGGCGACGACGGTCCTCGGCGTCCTGGCCGGTCGCTCGTGGCCCCGGGTCGACGCATGAAGAGAGGCGTCCCTCTCGAGCCCCACGTGGAGGCCCGCCTCCGGGAGCTGGGAAACGTCGACCTGCTCGTGGGCATCCCGAGCTACAACAACGCGGACACGATCGCCCACGTGGTGCGGGCGGCGGCGACCGGGCTGGCCAAGTACTTTCCCGACCACCGGGCGGTGATCGTCAACTCCGACGGAGGCTCCAAAGACGGCACGGCCGAGGTCGTGGCCCAGACCGAGCTCGCCTCGCCGAGCGCGGTCCTCGTCTCCCACCCGGTGAGCCCGGTCCACAAGATCCTGACCCCGTATCACGGGATCCCGGGGAAGGGCAGCGCCTTCCGGACCGTCTTCGCCATCGCGGACCGGCTGAAGGCAAAGGCGTGCGCGGTGGTCGACTCCGACCTCCGCAGCATCACCCCGGAGTGGTTCGAGCTGCTGCTCGGGCCAATCGTGAGCCGGGGATTCGACTACGTCGCCCCCATGTACCTGCGCCACCGGTTCGACGGCACGATCACCAACTCGATCGTCTACCCCCTCACGCGGGCGCTCTACGGACGGGAGGTGCGGCAGCCGATCGGGGGGGAGTTCGGGTTCTCGGGCCGCCTCGCGTCCCACTACCTGGACAAGCCGGTGTGGGAGACCGACGTGGCCCGCTTCGGGATCGACATCTGGATGACCACCACCGCGATCGCCGACGGCTTCAAGGTCTGCGAGAGCTTTCTCGGGGCGAAGATCCACGACGCCAAGGACCCGGGGGCGGACCTGGCGGCCATGCTCGTCCAGGTGGTCTCGGCGGTGTTCGACCTCATGGAGACCTACGAGGACCGCTGGAAGAACGTCGAGGGCGCCGAGGACGTCCCGCTGTTCGGCTTCCCCCACGGGGTCGGCCTGGAGCCGGTCAACGTGAACGTGGGACGGATGGTGGGCATCTTCCGCCAGGGCGTCCGCGATCTGGGGGAGGTGTGGGCCCGGGCTCTCGAGGAGGAGACTCTCGACCGGGTCTGCGCGCTGGACGACCCCCGGGCCGAGACCTTTCACTTCCCCGATTCCCTCTGGGTCCGGGTCGTCTACGACTTCGCCCTGGCCTATCGCCGCGGCGCCCTGAACCGCGAGCAGCTGCTGCGGTCGCTGGTGCCACTCTATCTGGGTCGCACCGCCTCCTTCGTCATCGCGAACATGGACAGCGGGGCAGAGGTCGTGGAGGAGTCGATCCGGGCCCTGGCCGAGGAGTTCGTCCGGGAGAAAGGCTACCTGCGCGAGCGGTGGAAGTGAACGCTCCGCAGTCGAGGAGGTTGCGATGAAGGAAGTCTTCGACGAGGTCATCCGGACGACGCTCGTGGAGGTGGGCGCTCGCTTCCAGGACTTCGTGCCCAACCTGCTCGCCGCGCTCGCTCTCCTCGCCGTCGGGGTCCTGGCCGCGGTGACGATCCGCTACGTGGTGGGCCTCGTCCTGAGGTGGCTCGCCTTCGACCGCTTCTCCGAGCGCATGGGAATCAGCACCGTGCTCCACAAGGGGGGCATCCGGGCCGCACCCTCCCGGGTCCTCGCCCTGGTGCTCGCCTGGCTCGTCCTCGCCGTCTTCGTCCTCCTGGCGGTGGCGGCGCTGGATCTGGACGCGGCGGTGAGCCTCGTCAACGAGGCCTTCGCGTACCTGCCGAACCTCCTCGTGGCCGGGGCGTTGCTCCTCCTCGGCAGCCTGCTCGCCGGCTTCGTGCGTCGCAGCGTGCTGATCGGCGCGGTCAACGCCGGGGTCCCCTCGGCCCGGCTCCTCGCCGGCGTGGCCCAGGTGGGCATCCTGGTCCTCTTCGCGGCGATGGCCCTCGAGCACCTGGGGCTCGGGCGCCACGTGATCCTGACCTCCTTCACCATCGTGTTCGGCGGGGCGGTCTTCGCCCTCGCCCTCGCCTTCGGCCTCGCCGGACGCGACATGGCCCGCGAGTCCCTGGAGAGAATGCGCTCCCGAAGGCCCGAGCACGACGAGCTGAAGCACCTGTAGGGGAGGGTCGCCGACT
>JAJDNS010000022.1 GCA_022340585.1 Acidobacteriota bacterium | reverse complement strand
ACGTGCTCTACCGAAACCTCGGGGACGGCCGCTTCGAGAACGTGGCGCCCGAGGTCGGGCTCGAGTCGCCGGGGTGGAACACCGGCGCGGCCTGGCTCGACGCCGATGGGGACGGCGACCTCGACGTCTACATCGCCGGGTACATCGACAACTCCCTGGAGGAGATCCTGGAGGCGAAGCCCACCCTCCCGTGGCGGGGAATGGCCAAGGTGGCGGTGGGGCCCTTCGGCCTCGACGGGGGCGCGGACCACTACTTCCGCAACGACGGAGGTCACTTCGTCGATGCCACGCTGGAGGCCGGGATGGAGGACAAGGGGCTGGGCTTCGGCTTCTCGGTCCGGGCCGCCGATTTCGATCGCGACGGGGACCTGGACGTCTACGTGGCCAACGACTCCGACCCCAACTACCTCTACCGGAACGAGGGCGACGGCACCTTCCAGGAGGTGGCCACCTGGACGGGCTGTGGGCTCGACGAGAACGGGGCCGCCCAGGCCAGCATGGGGGTGGCGGTGGGTGACGTCACCGGCAACGGGGAGCTCGACATCTTCGTGAACCACTTCTCCGAGGACTTCTCGACCCTCTGGCAGGGCCTCGGGGGTGGCCTCTTCGAGGACATCGCGCGCAAGAGCGGAGTCGGGCCCCCGACCTACACGACGCTCGCCTGGGGCACCGCCTTCGCCGACCTGGACAACGACGGGGACCTCGAGATCCCCATCATGAACGGACACATCTACCCCCAGCTCAACGACCACCCGGAGCTGATCGGGACCTACGAGCAGAGGAACATCCTCCTGGACAACAGGGGCCCGGGAGCCTCACCGATGTTCGTGGACGTGACCGACAACGCCGGGCCCGGGTTCGAGCAGGTCCGCTCGAGCCGCGGCCTCGCCGTGGCCGACTACGACGACGACGGGGACCTGGACATGCTGCTCACCCACCTCGACGAGCCGCCGTCGCTCCTCCGCAACGACTCCGAGGCGGGTTCCTGGCTGATCGTGATCTGCGAGGACGAGAAGGGCGGCATCGTCCCCATCGGGACCGAGGTCGAGGTCACCGCCGGCGGCCGCACCCAGTGGCGGGACATCGCCTCCGGCGACTCCTACATGAGCACCCACGACCCCCGCCCTCACTTCGGCCTCGGGGGCCTCGAGACCGTGGACGAGATCAAGGTCACCTGGCCGGACAAGACGACCTCGGTCCGCGAGGACGTCCCCGCCCGCCAGATCCTGCGCATCAAGAAGGGGACGTAGTCCTGGCCTTCCGGGGAGGATCTCCTTGGGGCGTGCGACGAGGAAGCTGATGCCGAAGGCCGGCCGTCTCCCGTACCCCGAGGCTCGCCAGGACGACATCGTCGACGACTACTTCGGGACGAAGGTCCCCGATCCCTACCGGTGGCTGGAGGACGACAGAAGCCCCGAGACGAAGGCGTGGGTCGAGGCCCAGAACGAGATCACCTTCTCCTGGCTCGCGTCGGTCCCCGAGCGGGAGGCCATCCGGGACCGGGTGAAGCGACTGTGGGACCACGAGCGCTTCGGGCTGCCGTCGAGGGAAGGGCCCTGGACCGTGTTCAGCCGCAACGACGGGCTTCAGAACCAGTCCGTGGTGTATCGGGCAAGGGGTCTCGAGGGGGCGCCCGAGGTGCTCCTCGACCCCAACGTCCTCTCGGAGGACGGGACCGTCGCCCTGGCCGACCAGGGCACGGCCTTCACGGACGACGGACGCTACCTGGCCTGGGCCTCTGCCTCGGGTGGGTCGGACTGGCGCACGTGGCGGGTGCGGGACGTGGCGACCGGTGAGGATCTGCCCGACGTCGTCCAGTGGTCGAAGTTCTCCACTGCCGCCTGGCGGCGGGATGGGACCGGCTTCTACTACAGCCGATACGCCGAGCCGGCGGAGGACCAGGCCCTGAGGGGTGTCAACAAGAACCAGAAGGTCTACTTCCACCGCGTGGGCACGTCCCAGGAGGACGACGAGCTGGCCTACGAGAGACCGGATCACCCCGACTGGGGCCTGGGGGCGGCGGTGACGGACGACGGGCGGTTCCTGCTCGTCTACCAGACCGAGGGCACCGACCCGAAGAACCGCATCTTCCTGCGAGACCTCGAGGACCCGACCGGCTCCATCGATCCCTTTCTCGACGCCTTCGATGCCCAGTACGAGGTCGTGGGCAACGACGACGACGTCTTCTACGTGCGGACGGACAACGGGGCCGGGCGCTACCGTCTCGTCGCGGTGGACCGCCGCGACCCGGATCCCACCGCCTGGAAGACCCTCATTCCCGAGGACCGGGATCGGGCGGTGCTGTCCAGCGCCTCGATGATCGGCGACCGCTTCGTGGTGGTCTGGGAGAGGGACGCCCACCACCGCCTGCGCATCCACGGCAACGACGGTGGCGTCGAGAAGGAGGTCGCCCTGCCCGGCCTCGGGTCGGTGGCGATGTCCGGCAAGCGGAGAGACGACGCCTTCTTCTACTCCTACACATCCTGGGCCTGGCCCACCACGATTCACCGCTGCGATCCCGGGACCGGCGAGAGCACCCTCTTCCGCGAGCCCGAGGTCGCCTTCGACCCCCGGGACTTCGAGGCCACCCAGGTCTTCTTCGAGTCGAAGGACGGCACCCGGGTGCCGCTGTTCCTCGTCCACCGAAAGAGCCTGGAGCGAAGCGGCCAGAACCCGACCCTCCTCTACGGCTACGGGGGCTTCAACGTCTCCCTGACCCCGTCCTTCTCCGTGGCCGTGGTGGCCTGGCTGGAGATGGGGGGTGTCTGGGCGGTGGCCAACCTGCGCGGGGGAGGGGAGTACGGCAAGGAGTGGCACGAGGCCGGGCGCCTGGGGAACAAGCAGAACACCTTCGACGACTTCATTGCGGCCGCCGAGTACCTCATCGGAGAGGGGTATACCTCCTCCCCGAGGCTCGCCGTCTACGGCGGGAGCAACGGCGGGCTCCTCGTGGGGGCGGTGCTCAACCAGCGGCCCGACCTGTTCGGGGCGGCGATTCCCGCGGTGGGGGTCATGGACATGCTCCGCTTCCACCAGTTCACCATCGGGTGGGCCTGGAAGTCCGACTACGGAAGCGCGGAGACGCAGGAGGGGTTCGAGACCCTCATCGGGTACTCGCCCCTGCACAACATCCACTTTGGGACGGAGTACCCGGCGGTGCTCATCACCACCGCCGACCACGACGACCGGGTGGTTCCCGCCCACAGCTTCAAATACGCGGCGACGCTGCAGGCCGCCCAGGGTGGCGACGCCCCGATTCTCATCCGCGTCGAGACGCGGGCTGGCCACGGCGCCGGCAAGCCCACCGCCAAGCAGATCGACGACGTCACCGACAAGTGGACCTTCCTCTCTCGCAGCCTGGACATGAAGGGGTCAGGTCTCCCGGGTCCTTGACCGGGGGGGCGGGGCGGGGCAGGATCAGCGGGCAACGAAGTGAGGAGGGGCCATGGATCGACGTCAGCTGCTCAAGACCACGCTGGGGGCGGGGGCGGCGCTGGGCCTGAACGGGGTCGGGATCCGACGTGCGGCCGGGGCGCCGGTGCGGAGCTTCCAGCTGAAGTACGCCCCGCACTTCGGGATGTTCGAGCACTCGGCGGGTGAGGACCTGATCGACCAGGTCAAGTTCATCGCGGACCAGGGCTTCACCGCCCTCGAGGACAACGGGATGCCGGGCCGGCCGGTCTCAGTCCAGGAGAGGATCGCCGCTGAGATGGGCCGGCTGGGGATGACCATGGGCGTCTTCGTGGCCGAGGCCGACTTCGAGAACGTGACCTTCGCCGCCAACAAGCCGGAGACTCGCGAGCTCGTGAAGAAGAAGGCCCACGCCGCGGTCGAGGTCGCGAAGCGCGTCAACGCGAAGTGGACGACGGTGGTGCCGGGGTGCTACGACACCGGCCTCGAGTGGGACTACCAGACAACCAACGTCATCGACAACCTCAAGCGCTTCGCCGAGATCCTCGAGCCCGAAGGCGTGGTGATGGTGCTGGAGTCCCTCAACCCCTGGCGCGACCACCCGGGGCTGTTCCTCACGAAGATTCCCCAGGCCCACATGATCTGCCGGGCGGTGGGAAGCCCATCCTGCAAGATCCTCTGCGACCTCTACCACCAGCAGATCACCGAGGGGAACCTCATCCCCAACATCGACCGATCCTGGGACGAGATCGCCTACTTCCAGATCGGCGACAACCCCGGGCGCAAGGAGCCCACCACCGGCGAGATCAACTACCGGAACGTCTTCGAGCACATCCACGGCAAGGGATACGCCGGCGTCATGGGGATGGAGCACGGAAACTCGAAGCCAGGCAAGGAAGGCGAGCAGGCAGTGATCGACGCGTACGTCGCCTGCGACTCGTTCTGAGCCCGGCGAGTCGGGCCGGTCGCTATACTGGGAAGGCTCGCTCTTCAGCATGAACCGACCTGCTCGTTTGGCCCTCGCAGTCGTCTCGGCTCTCTCGACGGCAGCGTCCGCCTCCGCGCAGACCGCGGCCCCGCTCTTCCGCTCGTGGGAGTGGGCCGAGGAGCCCCAGTCGGCACGCGCGGCGGGGCTCGCGGGGGCGGTAGCGGCCGAGCCCTCCGACGGCTCGGCCGCTCTCCTCTTTCCCGCCGGACTCAGCCTGGTGAGCGAGCCCGATCTACGGGTGTCCCTGCGCTTCACCGGCTCCGGGTCCCTCCATCTCGACCACGTCGGCTCGCGGGGGGCTCCGGGGGAGGTGGCCTTCGCGCTCCCGGTGGGCCTGCGCTGGGGTGTCGGGGCGTACTTCCGGGACCGGCGCCACCTCGACCTGGAGATCCGGGACGAGGCGCTGCCCGACGGGTCCTTCGACCGGGGCGACCTGAACGTGACCGGGCAGGAGGCCGGCGTGGCCGTGGGCTTCGCGGCGCTGCCGTCCCTGCGCATCGGGGCCCGCGCGGGTCTCGCCCGCGCCGAGCTGTCGGGCCAGGTGACCACCACGTCGGCGTCGGGCGCGGTGAGCCCGGTCAGCTCGAGCTGTCGTGACGACGCGCCCCGCTTCGGGGTCGGGGTGCTGTTCGCACCGGAGCAGCGCGTCCAGGTCGGGCTCGAGATCGACACGAAGGTGACGTGGTCCGGGAGGGAGCTGACTCCAGCAGGGGAGTCTTCGTACGAGCTCGTCTCTCCGGCGCGCGTGGCGTTTGGGGTCCTCTACCGCCCCAGCACCGCCGTGCAGATCCTCGGGCAGGTCGACCGGGTGGGCTGGTCGGCGGTGGAAGACGCACTGCGCTGCTGCGGCGCCGGACCGGCGGCAGACGATCTGACCCTCGAGGATGCGACCGACGTGCGGCTCGCGCTGGAGCTCCGCCCCCAGTACGGGGACATCGGCATCTGGAACCGAGTGGCGCTCCGCGTCGGGGTCCACTCCCGCTCCCGCGGCCTGCTCGAGTACTTGGGCGACGAAGCGGTCCTGCAGGCCCGTTTCCCCGGGGCGAGCCGATCGACGGAGTGGAGCGTGGGGTTGGCCTTCTGGAGGTTCGAAGTGAGCTGGATCGGGCGCAAGCCCTCGAGTGTCTGGGTGTTCGGTGTCCGGCAGCATTTCTAGGACGCTGGGCGCGGCGGTCGCGGCCGCCGTGCTCCTCACCGTCCCGACAACGGCGGCGCAGGAGCGGGCGGGCGAAGGCGGTGGGCTGCGGATCGCCTTCTTCGGCGACTCCGGCGCGGGGACGCCGGATCAGAAGGCGGTGGCGCGCCAGATGCGGCGCTTCCGCTCGGAGCTGCGTCACGTCTTCCTCCTGGGCGACAACGTGTACTTCAACGGCCGGGCCCGCTACTTCGACCCCGCCTTCCACGACGTCTACGCTCCCTTCCTGTCCCCGGGGCCGAACGGGGAGCCGACCGTCCCCTTCCACGCGGCCCTGGGGAACCACGACGCGCGGAGGTGCACGGTGACGCCGGGCCCGGACGGCCGGCTCGCCGCCGACCGCGACGCCTACTCCTGGCGCGAGGAGGGGTGCGACGTGGAGGAGCAGCTGGCCGATCCGGCCTTCGGCTACCCCGAAGGGCGGCGCTACTACTCGGTGGATCTCCGCGCCCCGAACGGTGATCTGTGGGCCGAGGTGTACGTCCTCGACTCAGGCACCCTGGCTTCGGAGGACCATCCCGACCGGCGCGACGTCGCCCAGCTCGAGTGGCTGCGCGAGGAGCTCCTGGCCTCTCACGCCTGGGAGGCGGAGACCGGCGTCGATCCCTGGCGCATCGTCACCCTCCACCGCCCCCTGCGCACCCCGTCCGCGAAGGGCTACGTCTTCGGCAAGGGGGGCCACGAGCAGGAGGAGATGCTCATCAAGACCCTGGGGTCCGCCCTCGTGGGGCCGGAGATGCTGGGCCCGGACCCGAAGCTCCAGGCCGAGATGCGCCCCATGCTCGAGAAGGGGCAGGTCGACGTCGTGTTCGCCGGCCACAACCACTTCTACGCGCGGCTCCAGCCAGACGAGTTCGGGGTCCGCCATTTCGTGGCCGGCGGCGGGGGCATCGCCGTCTACGAGCCGGTGCTGTCGTCGGCCCCGGTGGCCTCCGGGGGCGGCTTCCACCACTTCGTCACCGTGGTCCTCAGCCCCGACCGTTTCGAGTACTGCGTCGTCGACTCCCTCGGGCGGATCCGGGACCACGGGTGGTGGACCCACGCCTCGGGAACCGAGCCCGACCAGCCCCTGAGCGACAGCGCTCGCCGGCGCGTCTGCGGGCGCTGAGGGCTCTTCACCGGATGGCGCGGTAGAGCCGCCCGACCGCCTCGATCTTCTCGGGCTTCTTCCTCAACCCCCCCCAGGCGAACACCATCACCCCGGTGGCGGGTCGTCGTGACCCGTGATCGAGCACCACCGGCACCTGCTCCAGGGGCACCGGGTCTCCCCAGTCGGAAACCTGGACGATGGGCCAGATCCGGTGCCTCTCGCCGGGGGCGCCCTCGACACCGAGGCGCCGTCCCAGCCAGGAGACCTGCCGCGAGATCCACTCGGGATCGTCGACGTGTCCGAAGCGGCCGTGGTAGGGCATGGGGCTGAAGACGTCCACGTAGGCGGCCTGGGCCTCCAGGTCGATGGCCAGCTTGTCGATCCGCGCGCCCTCGTGGTCGTCGTCACTCCAGGGGTTGTGGAAGGTGCCCAGGAGCGCTGCGGGTCGGGTCGCATCGAGGATCGATCGGAACTCCCGGACCCAGTCGGTGAAGACGTCGCACCGCCAGCGGACCCACGCGTCCCGGTGGACCGACAGGAGGGCCGTGGCCATCTCGGCGGTCGATCCCTCCGGCAGCTTCGTGCCCGTGTCTTCCCGGAAGCGGCGCAGGCAGCGGTCGCAGAAGCACGTGTCGGGGAGGTTCGGCACCGCCTGCTCCCAGCTCGCGTGGCTGTGGTGGTAGTCGAGCCAGACCCCGTCCAACGCGAACTCCTGCAGCAGCCGCCGGAAGGCGTTCATCCGCCGGGCCCGGTAGGCCTCGTGGGTCGGACAGATCCCCTGCCACCCGTCCGGGGGCGGCGACACCCGACCGTCGGGTCCGATCGGGGCCGCGTCGGGATAGTCCTTCAGGTCGCCGGCCACGTGCAGGGTGTTGAACTCCGCGAAGACCCGAACCCCCTCCCCTCGCAGGACGGCCATTCGCTCCGGAGTGATGCTCCCGGACCCGAGCCAGACCGCGTTCACCCCGAACTCCTGGAGGCCGCGACCGGAGTCCAGGATCTCCTGCGGCACCCCGCCGTAGATCCCGCGGATGGCGACGTGGGGGCGCGGTCCCGGCGGTTCCGCGGCCAGGGCCACCCCGGCGGCGACCATCGCGAGGCCCAGGGTTCCAGGTCCAACTCGCTTCATTCGAGACCCTCCGGAAGGGCAGAATTGTGAGATCGGAGCGTCCAGATTCTATACGGTCGATCGGGGCGGTCGCGTCCGCCCATCTGGAATGGGCCGTTCCCACGGAAGGAGGAGCACCGATGTCTCTCGCACGTTCTCGTTGGCGGCCACCACTCCGATGGCTCGAGGCGATCCTGCTCGTGGCCCTTGGCGGCGTCCCGCTGACGACAGCGGCTCCGTCCGAGCTGGGCCCGCCGACCGCCGAATGCTGCCGGCACGAGCTCCGCGGGCAAGAGGGCGGGCTCCTCTGGACGGGCTCGGACGAGACGATGACCCTCGAGCGGTTGGCCGCCTACGCGGCGCCGGTGCTCTGGTTCTCCCCCGATGAGCCGTTGCTCAAGCCAGAGGCGGGGCAGCCGCGGCTGAAGGGCAAGGACATCCTGCTCCCCGAGCCCTTCCCCTTCGAGAAGGACCCTGGCCAGCCCATCGTCTACTTCCGCGTGCGCCGCATTCTCCAGCGGGAGGACGAGCCCGGGACGGGAGCCTACATCCCTGACCCGGGGGATCGCGGACAGTCCACCATCGACCTCCGGAAGGTGGCCGGGGTCGACCTCGACTTCTTCTTCTACTACACGATGGACGTCGGTGGAGGTGCCCACGAGCACGATGTCGAGTTCATCGAGACCCGGCTCGCGGTGGCCCGGACGCCCCACTGCGCCCAGTGTCCTTTCGTCATCGGCTTGATGAAGGTCACGGCCAAGGCGCACGGCATCCAGTGGTACGACAACATCCTCGACGTGGACTCCAGCGCCCGCCTGCCCCTCCACATCCTGGTCGAGGAGGGGAAGCACGCCTCCTGCACCGACCGCAACGCCGACGGGGCCTTCACCCCGGGATACGACGTCACCCGGCATCAGAACGACGCCTGGGGGGTGCGCGACACGCTGGGGACGGGCACGTTCTTCACCGGCGACTACAGGTCCTGGATGACGAAGGCCCGCCAGGACGACACTCGGGTCTTCCCGCCGCTGCCCGGGGACAGCCCTCTCCGGGCCGAGCTCTCCCGGGACGGCGAGTACGCGCCGGACCACGCGGTCTACGTCCTGCGGCCGTATCCGACCGCCGAGAAGGCGACCCCGAAGCTCAAGCCCTACATCGCCGACAAGGGCGACCCGGACTGGCCGGAGATCGAGACCGACACCGACCTGAAGCGATTCGAGCGCTGGGTGACCGACGAGTCCTGGTCGAGGTCGTGGGCGCTGGCGGTGCGGGGGGCGAACGACGACCTCGGATTCTCGCTGTCCTTCCCGCTGCTGCTCGTCAGGAACGTCCAGGACCCTCTCGGCGGGGGCTGGCTCGTCCACCGGATCTACCTCCAGGGCTCCGAGCTCGAGGACTTCGGATGGATGGTCAACTACTCGCCGTCGGCGTCCCGGTGGGTAGACGGGTACTTCGCCCTGGGCTACGAGTGGGACTACGAGGTGAGAGACGGAGTCGGCCAGACCACGGGCCGCTTCGTCACCGAGACCGGGGTGAAGTTTCGGCTGAACATCCACCACTCTCCCCTCAGGTTCCTGGCCAGGCTGGGGACGGGCTTCTGGGGCTTCCGGGCCGGAATCCAGACGAGAGGGGTCTGGAGCTTCGACCACATCGGCTACGTCGTGGAGTTCGGGGCCGGGAGCTGGTAGGGCCGGGTCCCCCTGCAGTCGACCGTCTCTCGGGCGCTCGCCCCGGGGTGTGCTCAGGAGAACGTCGCGAAGCTCTGCTTGATGATCTCGATCCCCTCGCGGACCTGCGCCTCGGTGATCACGAGGGGCGGCGCGAACCGGATGATGTGGTCGTGGGTGGGCTTGGCCAGCAGACCGCTGTCCTTCAGCTTCACGCAGACGTCCCAGGCGGTCTTGCCGTCCTTCGGTCGCACCACCACGGCGTTGAGGAGACCCTTGCCGCGGACGAGGTCGATCATCGGGTGATCGATGGCCTGGAGCTCGGACCGGAAGATCGCGCCCATGCGTTCGGCGTTGTCGGCGAGGCTCTCCTCGCGGAGCACCTCGAGGGCGGCCACCGCGACCCGGGCGGCCAGGGGGTTCCCGCCGAAGGTGGACCCGTGCTCACCGGGATTGATCGTGAGCATGATGTCGTCGTCGGCGAGGACGGCACTCACCGGGTACATGCCCCCAGAGAGGGCCTTGCCCAGGATCAGGACGTCAGGCCGCACGTCCTCGTGGTCGCAGGCCAGCATCCGGCCGGTGCGGGCGAGACCGGTCTGGACCTCGTCGGCCACGAAGAGGACGCGGCTCCTCGTGCACAGCTCCCGGACGCCCTTCAGATAGCCGTCGCGGGGGACCATGACCCCTGCCTCGCCCTGGATGGGCTCGACCAGGAACGCACACACCGCCGGGTCGTCGAGGGCGGCCTCGAGGGCGGCGAGATCGTCGTAGGGGATCTTCACGAAGCCCGGGGTGTGGGGGCCGAACCCCGCGTAGCTGTCGGGGTCGCTGCTGGCCGAGATCACCGTGATCGTCCGCCCGTGGAAGTTGCCCTCGCACACGACGACCTTCGCTTCGTTGTCGGGGATGCCTTTCACCCGGTAGCCCCACCGCCGGGCGAGCTTGAGGGCGGTCTCCACGCCCTCCGCCCCCGCGTTCATGGGCAGCACCTTGTCGTACCCGAACAGCTCCGTGATGTGCTTCTCGAAGAGGCCGAGGGCGTCGTTGTAGAAGGCCCGGCTGGTGAGGGCCAGCCGCCCCGCCTGGTCCACCATGGTGGCCACGATCTTCGGGTGGCAGTGGCCCTGGTTCACCGCGGAGTACGCGGAGAGGAAGTCGAAGTAGCGGCGACCCTCCGGGTCCCAGAGGAACACGCCCTCCCCGCGGGTGAGGACCACGGGAAGCGGGTGGTAGTTGTGGGCCCCGAAGCGGGCCTCGAGCGCCATGGCCTCGGTGGAGCTCAGGCCGGTGGGCGTCTCGGTGGTGCTGGCCATCGTGTGTTCCTCCAACGGTGACGTGCCGCCGCGGTGACGGGGGCGGAGGCCCGCCCGCGTGACCCGGCAACCCAGCCTAGCACGGGCGTCGGGCCGGCGGCATGAGCCGTCTGATCGGTGAGCGGAGGCGGCCCGGCCCCGTTACGTCGGGGCAACCCCGAGCCTTGTCCATCGTCGTCCAGGTTGGCCCTGATCCGGATGCGATCCGGGGTGGCGCCGCATGCCGGGGAACCCTCAGCCGACGATAGAGAGGGCCACGAGAGGCACCAGATTGAAGAGGAGGATGCCTATCTTGAAGACGCTCATTCCAGCGTAGTGCAGGGCGTCAAACTGCTCACGAGACAGGTGAAACCATCTGCCGTGGATCTCGTGCATGAGATCGTGCGCGAACACGAAGAGCAGGAACCACTACAGCAGGATTCCCACAGGTACTCGGAGGAGGACGCACGGACGACTGCGATGTCGCCCGACACGTCGAGCACATCAACTGAGATCCGGCGGCTCTCCGCAGGGACCTGTGACCCGCCACCCCCGCGCGTCATCTCCACCATCTGGTCGCGCGTCAGGCTATGGACCACCTGCCTGCCCGATGGCACTGAATCCACGTAGCGCTTGACCATGTCGGGATGGAGGGCGCGACCCATCCGATCGGGGTCTGCGGCGTACCAGCTCTCCAGGTAGTCGCGGGCCACCGCGGCCACGTGCGTGCGCTCGGCCGGAACCTCAGTGGCCCAGCTCAGCTGGCCCAGGGCCGCCAGACCAGCACCGGCTACGAAGCCCAGAAGGAAACGACACATCGGGCTGCCCATTGCCCCCCTTCCTTCACTTGCCGGCCCAATAGTGCGGTCCAGTTGCGAAGCGCGACTCAATGATGCCAGGACCGGCCTGGAGAACTTCCTGCGTTCTAGCCCGCGTCGTCTGCTGCAACCGCTCACTAGCCGAGGTCTGTGCTCCCAGGACGCCAAGGCCCGGGAAGAAACATGGGGACGCTTCGCTTGTACTCGGCGTACGCCGCGCCGAAGCGAAGCCCGTCGCCTATTGACCGAGACGCAGGACATTCGCGCTCCACCAGAGCCCGAGACCATACCCAAGATGGTTCAGGACGCTCGTTCTGAACAGCTGCAACGCCGGCGGAGCCTTTCGACCGAACGCCCCGAACCCCAATGCGGGGAAGACAAGGAACCAGGGAAAGACACACGTGCCGAAACCGTAGCCGACCGCCACCAGGAAGGAGTCTGGTGAGACGCCAACCCACTCGGCACCGAAGACATAGAACAGGGCAAGCGCAGTCCCGATGATGTAGTGACCGAGCAGGGCTGCTCGCGTCTCGCCGGGCTGCTCGGGTGCCTCGGCAATGTTCGCATGAAGGAAGCGGCCTTGGGCGATACCGAGATACCACCGGCCGACCCATTCCCCTTTCGCGCCGACCGCCAGGCCAAGCCTGCGACACAGGATTGCGAGAACATCCATTGTCACGGTGCCGGCGACGCCGACGAGTACGCCACCGAGCAGCAGTTGTACAGACGTCTCGCCGTTCACGCTGGTCTACCCGCTTGGTCTAGCGATCGTTCATGCCCTTGCCGGCGAGGATCCTGGGGATGGATCTCTCGATCCGCGCGGTGCGAGTCTTCGATTGCCTCGCACCCTTGAAGTGAAGGACGTAGGCCCGCTGGCGCCCGGGGGTCAGGGAGTGGAAGGCCTTCGCGAGCCTGCGGTCCTTCTTCAGGAGTCGCGTCAGCTCCTCCGGAAGCTCCAGTTCGTCCTTCGCCTTGCACTCGACCTTCAGCTTCGCCTTCTCCACCGCGATGGCCTGCTTCACATAGGACTTCACCACCGTCTTCGTGATTTGAGCTTCGCTGGTGAACTCCAAGCGCAGCGCGGACTGCGTGTTCTCCCCCTGGCTGCGGAGAAGGCCGTGCGTGTCCTGCAGCAGGGCGCCCTTGAAGAACATCAGCGAGCAATGGTGTTTGAAGGGTTGAATGATGGCCACGTTCCTGCCCTCGAACATGAAGCACGGTTTCCCCCACTTCAGGTCCTCGTCGAGCCCGCAATCGAGGAGGATCGACCTCAGCTTCCGGGTCTCACCTTGCCACTTCTCGGCCGTGCTCACGAACGCATCCACGTCTGCCTCCTGCGCACTCATCTCGACTGTCTCGACCTGTCAGGTCGAGACCCGGCCGGGCACGTTGGATCCCACCCCGACAGCCAACAGGATCGTACGAATGGCCGCTCCTCAGTAAGCCCCGGGAATCAACCGGTAGTTCACGCGCTGTGCATAGTCTCGATAGCCCGGAAGCTCTTCCTGTAGAGTCTCGTCTTCCAGCACGGTTCTGATCACCGCGATGATCAACGCCACCGCCGCCGGAATAAGCGTCCACACCGAGCCCAGGGCCAGCACAATGCCCAGCAGTGGCGGAATACTCCCGGCGTAGCCCGGATGCCGCACGATCCGGTAGGGGCCACTGTCACACACCACATGCCCTCTGTCCGTCTGAATACGCACCGTACTGGAGAAGAAGCGGTTCTCCACCAATGCCCACGTAGCGAAAGCGTATCCGAGGGAGATCAGGATGAAGCCGAGCACGATCAGCCATGGCGGAAACGCGGGTGACCAGCCATGGCGGTGATCCAGCCCGGCCACAATGACCAGTGGGAAGACGACACTCAGCGCCATCAGCGGAGCAAGCACTTTGTCCCAGGCCTTCGCGCTTTGCATCTTCTCAGTATTTTGTCGTTCGGCCGTTAACCCTGGATGCCGCCGTTCCGCCCAAATGCGCCCTCCTATGCCGGCGGCAACGATCAGCAGGGAATAGACCCACGCCTGCCACCAACCGAAATCCCCTCCGCATACCAATAGGACTAGTGGTATGGAGAGATACACCACCACTAAA
>JAJDNS010000217.1 GCA_022340585.1 Acidobacteriota bacterium | reverse complement strand
GACGTACAAGGATGGCGGGTACAGCACCCTCAACGGTACCTCCATGGCCGCCCCTCACGTGGCCGGTCTCGTGCTGCTGGGTCCCATCCGTACGAACGGCACCGTCAGCGGCGATCCGGACGGAAAGCCGGACCCCATCGCCGTGAACTAACGGGCCCTGGGGTGTCCCCCAGCCGGATTCTCGTCCCCTTCAACCCGTGTCCTCGCGACGCTCCGGATCCGTTTAGGCAGGCGGGAAGCACTGTCGGTGAATGCTGATCCTCAACGGTCTACGGATCTCTGTTCCCGGGAGGGTCTTCTCCCTTTCAGTGCTTGTCCTCGCTGCCGGATGCTTACCGACCGGTGATCCGGAGGGCTCGGCCTCGGACCCGTCGACTTTGAGACCCGACGCCTCCACATGGGAGGTCGTCCTCAACGAGCAGGCCACGGACCTCGAGGACCCGTGGTTCACCATCTTCATCGCCCTCTCCCCGGTCGGCCCGGACACGGTCTGGCTAGCCGGAGCGACCTTTCGGGGGAGCGGGCGGTTCGCGCGGACCGTCGACGGCGGCCGCACGTGGAAGGTCGGAGCCGTACCGGGGACCGAGGGGCTGGAGTTCCGGGACGTGGAAGCCTTCGACGGCAACAGCGCCCTCCTCATGAGCGCGGGCGACGTATCCCCTCGTCTGGTCGAGGAGCGCCTTCACGCCCGGCGCCGATCCCCACTCTTCGAACTCCCAGCTGGCCGGCGCCACGATGAGGGCCTGCTTGCTTTCCTCGCCGGCGGCCACGATGTGGCGGGCGGGCTCGGATGGCTCCAGGGTAGAGGCAGCGAGTGGGTTCGCCGCGGATCCGGGCGGCAGCCCCGGTACGGAAAGCGCGCAGGCGCTCGCTCCGTGGTGCGGCTAACGTGCGCACTGAATCCGGGTATACGACATGATTATCTGGTGTGCATGGGTCCGATAGCGGGCCCTTTCACCACGAGTCATCGAAGGATGCGGACTCCTCGTCGATCCGCCCGACCCCGGGACAGGGGTCCCTGGGAAGGGTATATTTCGACAAGGAGCGGGCCCATCGAGAGACAACCGCCAACGTGAGACAACCGCCAACGTGCGGATCTCGCCGGCCAGTCACTGAAGGCCGCTGCGCGTGGCCCTGCTCAGATCCCTCCCAGCACTACGGTGCCAGCTCGAAGGACCGGACTTCGGTCCTGGGCACGGGAGGCGAAGACGATGGCCAGAGCATCCGCGGATCCGGTCGCTGGACCGAGGAGGCTGATCGGTCGACCTCTGCCCTGGTTCGCCCTGATCGGGGTGATCCTCCTTGTCGGCGCGTGCGCCAAACGCCTCGAACGCACCCTGGTCCCCCCGGAAGCGGCGGCGACCCTCGACGGCGCATCGCCCTTTCTGAAGGCGCATCGTGCGGACGGGGGCGTCTGGGTTCTCTCCGAGTGGCAGATCGATTCGACCCGTTCCGCCGTCACCGGGAATGGCGAGCTCCTGGACGCACGCCGCGAACGGGTGCGCGGAGGATCGTTCGACATCCCGCTGGACTCGGTCGCCCTTTTCGAGACGAACCGGGTCGAGCGATCGATGGCGAATACGGCGCTCCTGGTCGTCACGGGCATCACCGTCACGGTCGCTGGTTACTGCGCCATCAATCCCAAGGCGTGCTTCGGATCGTGTCCCACCTTCTACGCCCCGGGCCCTGACGGGGAGATGGTCCTCCAGGCCGAGGGGTTCTCGGCGAGCGTCGCCCCGGCCCTGGAAGCCACGGACGTCGACATGCTCCTCCACAGTCGGCCCTCGACCCGGGACTATTCGCTTCGGGTCACGAACGAGGCGCTGGAGACGCACGTCATCCGACGGGCGGATCTGCTGGCGGTACGTCGCCCCCGGGACGGAAGGGCATTCCTCACGGAGGATGGGCGCTTCATCGCGGCGGATGCGGTCATCCCGCCTTCGGGATGCCACCACGGTGAGGAGGACTGCCTGGCGGAGGTGGCTTCGGCCGACGGCGTGGAGCGGTGGAGCCGGGCCGACTCGACCGATCTCGCGACTCGCGAGGTCATCGAGCTCGAGTTTGTCTCGCGCCCGGACGGGGAACTCGGTCTTGTCGTCGTCTCCCGCCAGACGCTCATGACCACGTTCCTCATCTACCAGGCTCTCGCCTACATGGGGACCGAGGCGGGTCGCTGGATGGCGTCTCTGGAGGCCGGGGGTGATGCCGCGCGCGCCCGGGCGGGTGCCATGGGGCGGCAGCTAGGTGGAATCGAGGTGCTCGTCCAGGATGCGACCGGGCGCTGGACCGTGCAGGGGGCCGCGGGAGAGACCGGGCCCATCGCGGTGGACACACGCATCGTTCCGTTGGCGCCTCCACCCCATGGCGACGGCGTCTCCAGCGGTCGGCCCTTCCGCGTCCGGCTTCGCTTGACCCAGGGGATGTGGAGGATCGATCAGGTGGCGTTGGCCCGGATGGGAGAGGAGGTCGAGCCCCTCCGCGTGCGCCCCGTCGCCGTCCGACGAGGGGGCACGGACGACGCCGCGGCGTTGGAGTCACTGCTGGACGAAGACGCGGCCCTGGTCACCCTGCCCGGAGATGCCTACCAGATCGGCTACCGGCTCCCCGAACGGCCCGGCGACTACGACTACTTCCTCGAAGCCCGGGGCTACTACCTCGAGTGGATGCGCCGTGAGTGGTTGGCGGAAGAGAACCCCCTGCGGGCCGCACAGCTCATTCTCGACCCGGCCCAGGCCCTTCGCGACCTGGCGCCGGCCTTCAAGGAGATCGAGCCCGAGATCGAGCACCTCTTCTGGAGCAGCCGATATGCGCCGGCCTATTGAGCCGATAGGGGTTCGCGGACCGGGGAGCCTCGGGCTGACCCTGCTGGTCCTGGCGGCCACGGGGTGCGGGGTGCCCGGGCCAGAGGGGTACCTGCCGACTCCAACGGAGGCTGGAAGCCATGCCTTCGGCGGATGGATCGAGTTGCGAATCTCCGGTACGCCGGAGGCGGAGGTCCTGGAGGGGGAACTCCTCGCCGCGTCCGCCGACACGCTCTGGATCCTGGGGGTGGACGAGGCGTGGAACGTCCCCACGAGCGCGGTCCTCGACGGCGAGCTCACCGGATACGACCCGCAGGCGGGCAGAGTGGCGATCCTCGCGGTCCTTGGCACGCTTTCCACGGCCTCCAATGGGGGTTTTCTGATCTTCACGGCCCCCGCCTGGATCCTCACCGGGATCTTCGCCTCCCGGGGGCAGGCGAACCTGCCGAGGATATCGCTCCCGCCCGAGGGCTGGCTGGAGCTGGTTCCGTTCAGCCGTTTCCCTCAGGGTCTTCCGGAGGATCTCGATCCGGCCCGGCTGGTGGGGTCCGGGCCTGGGGACTCTGGTCCACCTGGTGACCGACCGTGAGGCGGGAATGGGGTTCGGCTACGGCCTGTCGGAGGCGGTCACGGTTTCGACCGGCAGGCGACAGCGCGAGCATCGCGGTGGCGGGCCGGGCGGAGGAGGCGGGGGTGGAGGGCACGCCGTGGGTCGCCCCGTCGCCGTCGTGACGATCGAGCCCGAGGGCGTCACGGTGCAGCCGGTCCTGGACCGGACGAAGATCGTCCTGACGGCCCTCACCGCCGCCGGCGCGATGGGGATGATGATGTTGCGGAGGCGCGCCCGTCGCATCTGATTCTCGGGCGGCTCTCGAGGGGACGACGCCGCGGTCGGGTCGAGAGGGCCCCTCCCCGTAGACGCTAGCCCCCGAGCTCGTCGAACACCGCTTCGATGCGGCGCCGCAGGTCGGCGTCGGGGAGCTCGCCCCGACCGGCGCCCAGATTGTCGACCATGTGCTGGGGTCGTCGGTCCCCGGAATGACGAAGGTCACGGCGGGATTCGAAAGGTTGTACTTGAGGCAGAGCTGGGCTGCTGGCCAGAGCCGGGGACGCTGCCGCGGCCGCCGGCGAAGGGCCTGGCCACCACCCGGGCCTGCGCTTCCTGGTGGGCCCGGAGGATGGACCTCAGAGGTCGCAACGACCCCCGGCGCGCCGGGAACGACGGGCGACGGTCCCCCCACCGCGGCGACCCGGAGTCCGAGGCCGTGGTCGACGAGCGTCGGACGTGGACAAGCCGTCCCACCGCGACGCCCCGGCGTGCACGATTTCCCACGTTGCGCCCCATGTCCTCGACGTGTCACTCTCCGCAGCGCCCTTCCCGTCCCCACTGCCGGAGCAGCACCGTGCGCACCCTCTCGATCATCGTCGTATTCGCCGCGCTGGCGGCCTGCGCCGATCCTCCTCCGTCCGCCGCGACACCCGACCTGGACGCCATCCGCGATACGGTTCTCGAGCTGGAGAACCAGATGAACCTGGCGGTGGACGCCACGGAGTGCGGGATGCCCGAGGTCGGGGATCTGAATCCCCTCTTCGTGTCGAATGGAGCCGTGGTGCGGACCTTCTCCGAGCTCAGCGAGGTGTGCGAGAGCATGGTGGCCCCTCGGACGGGCGCCGTCTTCGATGCCGACCGGATCACGGCCCACGTGCTCTCTCCGGAGGCCGCCCTGGTGGTTCGTGAGGGCAACTACA
>JAJDNS010000014.1 GCA_022340585.1 Acidobacteriota bacterium | reverse complement strand
GATCGCTACTGGACGGGGTAGCTTGGGGCCCAGCGGGGCCGGACGAGACGGCTCTTTTGCAGCCGGCTGACACCACCCATGGGTCCTTTCCGCCCTTCCACACGTATACGGGATAGCATGTCCGCCACCCTCTGCGCGCTGATGGTCGACCTACCCGATGAGCCGGCGGAGATCGCTCGCAGCCTTCGCTCTCGGGACTACGACGCCCTCGACGTGTTGATCGAGCGGCACCGGCACCGGCTCCTGCGTTATCTGCTCCACCTGACCGGCGAGGGCGCGCTGGCCGAGGACCTCTTCCAGGAAACCTGGGTGCGGGTCTTCGAGCGCGGCGGGCAGTACGACGGCCGCTCGCCATTCGTCCCCTGGCTGCTGAGCGTCGCACGCCACCTCGCGATCGACCACCTGCGCCGTCGCACCTCCCTGAGTTTCGAGTCGCTCGGCCGGCGGGTCCCCTTGACCGACGCGCAGCCCTCGCCCTTCGAACACGTCGTTGCGGCAGAGGGGAGCGCGCGGCTGACGGAACTCATGGCCCAGCTGCCTGCCATCCATCGCGAGCTGCTCCTTCTGCGGTTCCAGGAGGACCTGACGCTGAGTCAGATCGCGACGCTCACCGGCGTGCCGCTGCCGACGGTGAAGTCGCGGCTCTACCGGGCGCTCGAATCGGCTCGGAGGATCTGGGGAGAGACGACATGACCCACGAGCAGGCCCGGGGTCTCATCCTTGCCGAACAGGTCGAGCCGCTGGGCGATAAGACGAGGCGTGAGCTCCACCAGCATCTCTCGGCATGTCCTCCGTGCGGCGAGTACGCTCAGCAGGTCGAGCGTGGCCTGGCGGCTTTTCGCTCCCATGCCGTCCTGGCGGATGACGAGCTGGTCCGACGCACCCGGGCGCGCCTCCTCCGAGAGCGGGTCCCCGGACAGACCCCGTCCCCGGCGTGGCCCTGGGTGCCCGTCGTCGCCAGCCTGGTCGCCTGCCTCAGCCTGGCGTCGTCATTCCTCCTGACAAGGAGGCTGGTACTCGCATGCCACGACACGCTGGGAGTGGCAATCTCGATAGCCGCCGGGTGCGCCGCGGCCGCCTGGCTCCTCGCGTGGGCTCTCGGCGCGCTGGCGACGGTCGCGGTGTCCGATCGTCTCAGCGTCGTCGGCCGAGGAGGACATCCGCGGCGCTCCGCTACTGAATCGTCGGGGAGGGCGTGATGGAGACCCACGAGATCACCCTGCCGAGCGCAGCCGATCTGCCGCGAGGAGTCAAGGTCGTGTCCGTTCTCGTCTACGTCGGCGTGATCGTCGCGACCCTGATCGCCTTTCGTGCGTTCGAGCCTCACCCACCCCACATCCTGGCGCAGGTGTTGCTGGGGGCCCTGTGGGGAGTCCCGGCGGCTCTCATCGTCCTGGCCCTGGGCTTCGTCTACGCCGATGCCAGGTTGCGCGGGATGAATGCCATGGCCTGGACGATCCTCGTTGCGCTGCTCATCCCCGGCGCCATCGGCTTCGTCCTCTACGTCCTCTACCGCCGGCCGCTTCAGGCCGGATGCCTCCAGTGCCGCACGGCGGTGCGGGAGACCGCGAACTACTGTCCCCAGTGTGGGGCTGTCGTGAAGCCGACCTGCCCGAGCTGCCGCCTTCCGAGACGGGCCGGCGACCGCTTCTGCCCTTCCTGCGGCACGGCGCTCGACTGAGCGGTCGACTATCCGAGCAATCGGCGACGCATGCGCGCGATGGCCGCGGGGCCGACCCGGCAGCAGCCCCCGACGAACACTGCCCCGGCCTCGCGCCAGGCCGAGCAGGCCTCCTCCGGGCGCGAGCCCCCGGGGGCCCCTTCCCAGGCCCGTGCCGAGGCGTTCCAACGCTCGCCGGAGTTGGGATAGGCGACCAGGGGCCGGCCGGTGGCGTGGCGGACCTCGGCCAGGAGGCCCGGGACGAGGACCGGCGGGACGCAGTTGACGCCGATGCCCACGACCCGCTCGTGGTCCAGCTCCCGCACCACCTCGGCGAGGGGCGCGCCGTCGCTGACGTGGCCGGCGTCCCGGGCCGTGAAGCTGAACCACGCCCGGACCCCGGGGGTCTCGTCGAGGAGGCGCAGCAGGACGCGGGCCTCGGCGCGGGAGGGCAGGGTCTCGCAGGCCAGGAGATCGGCGCCGGAGGCGGCGAGGAGAGCGAATCGCTCCCGGTGGAAGTCCAGGAGTCCAGCCTCGTCGAGGTCATAGCGTCCGACGTATTCCGACCCGTCGGCCAGGGCCGCGCCGTAGGGGCCGACGCTGGCCCCGACCAGAGGACGGAGCCGACCCGGGGGGGCGTGTTGCCAGAAGGCGTCCCGGGCCTGGCAGGCCAGGTCGACCGAGGAGACCAGAAGCCGTCGGGCCTCCTCCACGCCCACTCCCCGTCGGCGGAAGCCCTCCACCGTCGCCTGGTAGCTCCCAGTCACCACACAGTCCGCGCCCGCCTCCAGGTAGGACGCGTGCACATCGCGGATCGCCTCAGGCGCGTCCAGGAGGAGCCGCGCCGACCAGAGGGCATCGGAGAGGTCGTGGCCCCGAGCCTCCAGCTCGGTGGCAAGGCCACCGTCCAGGACGATCAGGCCCTGGGCGTCGAGCAGGGCTTTCAGCGGATCGGGCGTGCCCATCGCGCAGCGGGTCTCGGCCTCCGGGGAGCTCTTCTCGGGATTGGGGATGTCCTCTCCAGAGGACGGGATTCAACATTCACGACCTGGCCCCTACCCCAAGATGGCGTCGATGCGGGCGAGCTCTTCGTCGGAGAGGGCGGGAGCCTTCAGGGAGTCGAGGTTGTCGTCGAGCTGGCGCACGCTGCTGGCCCCGATCAGGGCCGACGTCACCACCGGGCGCCGGAGGACCCAGCGCAGGGCCATCTGGGCCAGGGTCTGCCCGCGGGCCTCGGCGATCTGCTTGAGGCGCCGGACCCGCTGGATCTTCTCTTCCGTGACGTGCTCGGGGCGCAGGAACCCGTGGGGTTTCGAGGCCCGGGAGCCCGGCGGGATGCCGGTAAGGTACTTGTCGGTCAGCAGTCCCTGGGCCAGGGGCGAGAAGGCGATGCAGCCGATGCCCTCGGTCTCGAGCACGTCGGTCAGGCCGTCCTCGATCCACCGCTCGAACATCGAGTACTTCGGCTGGTGGATGAGGCAGGGCGTTCCGAGCTCCTTCAGGATGGACGCGGCCTCAGCTGTCCCTTGCGGCGAGTACTGCGAGATCCCCGCGTACAGGGCCTTGCCCTGGCGCACCGCGTGGTCCAGGGCCCCCATGGTCTCCTCGAGGGGCGTGTCGGGGTCCGGCCGGTGCGAGTAGAAGATGTCCACGTACTCGAGACGCATCCGCTTCAGGCTCTGGTCCAGGCTGGCCAGGAGGTACTTGCGCGAGCCGAAGTCGCCGTAGGGACCGGGCCACATGTCCCACCCCGCCTTTGTCGAGATCACGAGCTCGTCCCGGTGGGGGCGCAGGTCCAGGTCCAGCATTCGGCCCATCGCCTCCTCCGCGGAGCCGTAGGGAGGCCCGTAGTTGTTGGCCAGGTCGAAGTGGGTCACCCCCCGGTCAAAGGCCCGGCGGACGATCGACCGGCCGGTCTCGAACGAGTCCACCCCGCCGAAGTTGTGCCACAGCCCGAGCGAGATGGGCGGCAGCCGCAGCCCGCTTCGACCGCAGCGGCGATAGCTCAGCTGTTCGTAGCGATCCGCGGCAGGCCTGTAGTCCATCATGTATCCCTCCTGCGCCACGGAGGATACAACAACCCGGAGGGGTCCTCCGCGGCTCGCCGGATCAGCCCTGGCCGAGCTTGTTGACGCAGCAGACGAACTCCAGCGAGTCGCTGCCGGTGTTGCGGGTGCCGTGGATCCTGGCCGAGGGCATGTAGACGAAGCTGCCTTCCTCGATGGGCGTCTCTCCACCCTCGTAGAGCACCGCACCCCGGCCCTTCACGATGAACATCTGGTGAATGGGGCCGTGCGAGTGGAGCGGGATCACCCCACCGGGGGCGACGGTGACATAGCGCATGTGGAAGTGGGGAACGTCCCGGTCCGGGCCAAGGAGCCACTGGATCGACGCGCCCTCGACACCTTCCGCCTGAACCTCGTCGCGCTGGACGTCCTTCACGTGGCCGATGATCATCGGTGGTCCTCCTTCTCGACTTCCCACCTTCCGCTTTCCAAGCCTACCCCGGCTTCGGTGGGGCCGGACGTCGGGAAGCCGGGCCTCCCCCTACCCCGCTCACTCCTTCCGCACGGGCTCCACCGGCGGCAGGTTGAGCCAGGGCTTGTCGACCAACTCCGGGAACTCCCGTCGCGCGAGGTCGTCCGGCGGGCCCATCGACACCGAGTACGGGCGCAGGAGGAAGCGGTACCCGTAGGTCTTCACGGGAAGGGTGTACTCTCGGTGAGGACGCGCCCTCTCCGTCCACCCGTCGTCGCCCCCGACTCCCATCTGCTTGAGGTCGAGGTTGAGAGTGACGGTGTCGCGCCGCGGCAGCTCGTGGATGTGAGTGGCTTTCTCCAGGTCCTCCATGGAGTAGGGCCAGGCGCTCACGTTGAGGAGCGGCATCCCCACTGCCAGCAGCCCGTCGCCCTCCGCGTCGGTCAAGGTCACCCAGCGGACATCGGTACGGTTGGCGTTCTCCTGGGGGCGCACGTAGTCGTGGATCAGGTCCTCCACCCGGCCCGAGTAGCGTCCCACCGCGGCCCCGGTCTTGCGATCGTCGTAGCTCTCGTGGGGACCGCGGCCGAGCCAGGTCATCGTGTCGCAGGCGCCGGGCACCGCCATCTGCATCCCGAAGCGCGGGATCTCGGGGAGCTTCAGGTTCTCGGGCCGGAAGCTCCTCTCGACCACGACATCCCCACTCCCGTACACGGTGTAGACCGTGTAGTCATCGGAGTCCCCCGGCGCCAGCATGACGTGGACCACGACCTCCACCACCTGCGGCGAGACCCGGTCGGCGGTCACCGACACGACTCGGCGGGTCGAGCCGGCGTCTCTCCACACCCCCAGGCGAATCGGCATGCCCCCGGCAGGGGTGTTGGTGGTGTGGTCCCAGTGGTTCTCCATGCCGTTGTCCACCGGCACACGCCAGAAGTTCGGGACCAGTGGCGACGCCACCCGCTGCTTGCCCCGGTGGACGAGGGACTCGAGGGCGCCGGTTCTCCGCCCCACCGCGACGGTGAAGTCGGCGCCGACGACGGTGAAACGCTCGGACGAGGTCCGCAGCTCCACCGGGGGCATCGAGGCCACCGCCACCGCCGACGGAGCAGGGGTCTCGACCCGGAGCGGGAGCTGCTCCCACGCTACGACGTGTCCCTTCGGGGCCCACGGCGCCTCCTCCTTCAGCACGAAGCTGATCTTCAGCCAGTACTCGCGTCCGGGCTCGGCGGAGGGTGCGACGAAGGGGATGACCAGCTCCTGCTCCCCGCGGGCGGGCAAGCCAGGGGCGGGCAGCGTGCCTTCCTGGGTCACCTCCCCGTCGGCCGTCAGCTCCCACCGGATCTCGGCGTAGTCGAGGCTGACGAAATCGTGCTTGCTGCGAACCCGGACACGACCCTGCGACACGTCGACCGCCTCGATGGCCACCGGCTGAAACACCTTGACGACCTCGAAGTACTCGGGCTCGGGCTCGCGGTCAGCGGTCACGATCCCATTGCAGGTCATGGTGCCGTCCGAAGGAGTCCCCGGCGGTCCGAAGTCCCCGCCGTAGGCCCAGTACATCTTCCCATCGGGCGTGCGCGCCCGCAGCGCCTTGTCGGCCCAGTCCCAGATCAGGCCACCCACGAGCGGGAGATTAGACTCGAAGGCGTCCTGGTACTGCTTCAGGTTTCCCACCGCGTTGCCGCGGGCGTAGGCGTACTCCTCGGCAAGGAAGGCGCGGTCCGGGTATTCGTGGGCCCGCTCGACGTGCCACTCCACCGTCTGGTACGACAGGCTGTCCAGGTCGACCACGCTGTTCATCTGGCGGTAGTGAACGGGCCGGGTGGGATCGACCCGGTGGGCGTACTCCGCCATCGCGCGGATGTTGTCGCCGTGGCCGGCCTCGTTCCCGAGTGACCAGAACGCCACCGACGCGTGATTCTTGTCGCGCTGGACCACGCTGGCCATTCGATCGACCGACGGCGCCCGCCACTCGGGGAGGCTCCCGGGGAGGCGATTCAGACCGTAGGAGAGCCCGTGGGTCTCCATGTTGGCCTCGTCCACCAGGTAGAGCCCGTAGCGGTCGCAGAGGGCGTACCAGCGGGGGTCGTTCGGGTAGTGCGAGGTCCGTACGGTGTTCATGTTGGCCTGCTTGATGAGCTCGATGTCCCGCACCATGTCCTCGGTGGAGAGCGTGAAGCCGGTGTCGGGGTGGTGCTCGTGACGGTTCACCCCCTTGAGCTTGATCGACACGCCGTTGACGAAGATCTGGGCGTCTCGGATCTCGACTTCGCGAAAGCCGAAGCGCTCGCGCTCGACCTCGATGACCTGCCCGGCGGGGTCCTTCACGGTCAGAAGCACCGTGTAGAGGTCGGGGGTCTCGGAGGACCACTTGAGAGGATCGGCCACCGCGGCCTGCATCTCGACCACCGCCTCGTCCCCGGGGGCCAGGTCGGCCGTCGTCCCGGTGACGAGGGGCCGGGGCCCCACCGCCCCCTCGGCGTCGAGGAGGGTCACCTCGACCGTGTGGCGCCCCTCCGGGCCCGAGCCGTAGTTCCGGACCCGCGCGGTGATCCGGAGCGTGGCATCACGATACTGCGGGTCGAGATCGGAGCGGAGGAAGAAATCGCGCAGGTGGACGGTGGGCGTCGAGAAGAGGAAGACGTCCCGGTAGATCCCGCTCAGGCGCCAGGTGTCCTGGTCCTCCAGGTAGCTGCCGTCGGACCAGCGGTACACCTCTGCGGCGAGGACGTTGCCGCCTTCGCGCAGATGCTCCGTGATGTTGAACTCCGCCGGGGTCATGCTCCCCTGGCTGTACCCGACCTTCTTCCCGTTGATCCACAGATAGAAGGCGCTCTTGACGCCCTCGAAGTGGAGGAAGACCTGTCGCCCCTCCCAGCCCGCGGGAACCGTGAACTCCGTGCGGTAGGACCCCACCGGGTTCCACTCGTGGGGGATGTGCGGGGGGTCCGGGTCGGTGGGATTGAAGGGGTACGTGGTGTTCGTGTAGATCGGGATCCCGTATCCCTGGAGCTCCCAGTTCGAGGGGACGGTGATCTCGTCCCAGCCGCTGACGTCGAAGCCCGGCTCCTGGAACCCCGCGGGTCGGTCGGCGGGCTTGCGGGCCCAGCGGAACTTCCACTGCCCGTCGAGGAGCAGGAAGAAGGGCGAGGCCTCGCGCGTCCCCCGCAGGGCGGTGGTCTCGTCCGCGTACGGCATCAGAGTGCAGTGGGCGGGCTCCTTGTTCCGCCCGAACACCTCGGGGTTCTCCCAATCGAGGACCGGCGACCCCGGGGTCGTGGTGGCCAGCGCGACGAGGATGAAGACACCCAGCGAAACGCGTGGGGGCCACCCTACGAAGAATCGAGCCACGGTCCACCTCCTGGAAGCGCGCGACACCCGGCTCATACCACAGCGCCCTCGCCATGGTCCATTCGACCACCGGGCCGGGCCGCGGGTTGGAGGGTCGGGAGCGTGTAGAGTATCGGCTGGAGGCTCGCGGAGAGCTGGATCGACGCCTGTCTCCACGGGGCCGCCCAGAGCCCCCGGGCCAACCCGCTTGATCAGGAGATTCTCATGACATCCCGACGCGTCCTCCCTGCCTTTCTCGCCATCGGCACGACCGCCGCCCTGGTCCTCGCCTCACCGGTGGCCGAGGCCGCCAGCCTTCGCCTGGCCCGCCTCTTCGCGGACCACATGGTTCTCCAGCGGGATCAGCCCGTTCGGGTCTGGGGATGGGCCGAGCCGGGGCAGCGGGTCAGCGTCCGCATCGCTGACTTCGACGTCCCGGCCATGACCGGCCCGACGGGACGGTGGCAGACCCTCCTGCCCCCGTTCGAAGCCGGCGGCCCCCGGACGCTCACCGTCGAAGCCGGCGCCACCGTGACCGTGCACGACATCCTGTTCGGCGACGTGTGGCTGGCCTCGGGCCAGTCGAACATGGAGTTCAAGCTGGGCTCCGGGGTGGTCAACGGGGAGCAGGAGATCGCGGAGGCCGACCACCCGCAGATCCGGTTCTTCACCGTCCCCAACGTCGTCAGCCCGGCCCCGCGGCCCGAGCTGGAGTCGGGTGAGTGGAGGATCTGCTCGCCGGAGAACGCCCCCGAGATGTCGGCGGTGGCCTACTTCTTCGCCCGCCACCTCCACCGCGAGGAGGGTGTGCCCATCGGGATCGTGGACGCCACCTGGGGCGGCACCCCGGCGGAGGCCTGGACGAGCGCGGAGATGAACCTCTCGCTTCCCCACTACCGGGGCCCCATGACGGAGATCCTCGACTCCGACCGCGACTGGCAGCGGGAGTTCGACGAGAACGAGGCCCGGGGCGTGGCGAAGTGGGAGCAGATCGAAGACCTCGAGAAGGCGACGTCCTACGGCGCCCACCGGCCCGACTACGACGACGGCTCCTGGAAGACGGTCGAGCTTCCGAACCAGGCCCCCCTCAGCGATTTCGTCTGGCTGCGCCGGACCGTGGCCCTGGAGAAGGGAGGAGAGCCCGGCTACCGGCTGCGCCTCGGGACCTTCGCCAATGTGAGCGCCGTCTTCGTCAACGGCACGCAGGTGTACCACAAGGCCGGCAACGCGCGGATCCGGGAAGTCCAGATTCCTGACGGCGTGCTGAGGAGGGGCGACAACCTCATCGCCATCCGGGCCCTCAACGACTGGAACAACGAGACCTACATCGACTCCCCCATGGATCTGGGACCCGAGGGTGGGGCACCGGTCGTCTCTCTCGAGGGGGCGTGGCGCTTCAGCAGCTCCGTCGAGCCGCCCATGCCGGAGTACGTGCGGTACAGCCACACGCCGTCCTTCCTGTACAACGGCATGATCGCCCCCATCGAGGGCTACACGTTGACCGGCGCCATCTGGTACCAGGGGGAGAGCAACGCCGGCGAGGCCCACGCCTACCGGACCCTCTTCCCCGCCATGATCCAGGACTGGCGCGTCCGGTGGCGTCAGGGCAACTGGCCCTTCCTCTTCGTCCAGCTGGCCAACTGGAGGGCGCGCAAGCCCCAGCCGGCGGCCAGCGACTGGGCCGAGCTCCGCGAGGCGCAGCTGATGACGCTGGCCCTGCCGGAGACCGGCATGGCCGTGACCATCGACATCGGCGAGGCCGACGACATCCACCCCCGCAACAAACAGGACGTGGGCAAGCGCCTGGCCTTGGCCGCGCGCAAGCTCGCCTACGGCGAGGATCTCGTGTACTCCGGGCCCCTCTACCGGTCCATGGAGGTGCGGGGCAGCGAGGTCGTCCTCTCGTTCGACCTCGTGGAGAGCGGGCTGGCTGCCCGCGACGGCGAGACCCTCACCGGCTTCGCGGTCGCGGGCGCGGACCGGCAGTTCGCCTGGGCGGAGGCCCGCATCGAGGGCGACCAGGTGGTGGTCCGGTCGGACCTGGTGGCCGCCCCGGTGGCCGTGCGCTACGGCTGGGCCGACAACCCCGCGTGCAACCTGGTCAACCGCGAGGGGCTGCCCGCCTCGCCCTTCCGCACCGACACGTGGCCCGGGGTGACCGAGTAGCGGAGGACCCCGCTCGCCCGGGATCGGCCGCCTGGCTCCTCGCGGCGCGTCAGCCTTCGTCGGATCCGGCCGTCACGGAGCGCAGCAGGGCCTCGACGACGGCCCGCTCCTCGGGGCTGCCCCCCAGGCTGAGCACGAACTGGAACGCCCGGCGGGCTTCGTCCGTGCGGCCCAGGCCCTGCAGGACCTGTCCGCGGAGCCTGTAGGCGGCGAACGAGGGCTCGAGGCCGATCGCCTCCTGGCAGAGGGCGAGCGCCTCTTCCAGCCGGTCGCTCGTGAACAGGGAAGCGGCCTGATCGAGCAGGACCTCTCCTCGCGGGCGGTCGTCGTCGACGTGGTCGACCAGGGCCACCTGGTGCTCCCCGATGGCCCGGCCGATCTCCTCGGCCCGGTCGACGTACAGCGTCCTCGGCGCCGACAGCTCGAGGTGCATGTTGTCGTCCGTGTTCAGGGTCGCCCCCCGGGAGAACTCCGCGCATCCCCGGGTGTCCAGGCTCATGCCCACGAGCAGGTCGAAGGGGTAGTGCAGCCCGATGGAGCCCAGGACCTCGCTGCGCGCCGGGTCTTCGAACACGCGACGCATGCGCGGCAGCGAGAAGCGAATCGGGCGGTGTGACCCGAGCAGGAGGACGTCGCGCCCGGAGGACAGGCGGAACAGGAGCTGCTCGGGAAACACGCTGGCGAACGTGGCCACGAGTGACTGCGTGGCCTCCTCCGACATCCCGTACAGATGGAACCACTGGCACACGACACCATCGGGGCTGAGCCGGGAGTCGACGATGCGGAAGTACTCCTGCGTGAACAGGTTCGCGATTCCGGTGATCCAGGGGTTGGAGGGCTCGGAGATGATCACGTCGTACGACTCCGGTGAGCGACGGAGCCGCGCGCGGGCGTCCCCCACGACCAGCCGGAGGCGGGGGTCGGCGAGGGGATCTCCGCTCTCCTCCTCGAAGTGGACAGAGGCCTCGACGACGGCCGGCTCGATCTCGAAGGCATCCACGTCCTCCACCGGGTACGAGAGCGCGGCCCCCGCGGTGACCCCGCTGCCCCAGCCCACGACCGCGACCCGCTTCGCGTCGTGGGCCATGAGCGGAAGGTGGGCCAGGAGCACCTGCGTCTGCATGTCACCGGGGCCGGTGGAGGCGTCGGTCTTCCCGTTGATCTTGAGCAGGCGGTATCCGCCGACCTCGTGGACCGCGACCGTCGCCGTCGGCCCGTCGCGGTAGTACATCAGGTGGTGCGCGTCCAGCACGCGACGGAGACCGGCCGCGTCGTACTCCTGGTACTCGGCCGCGGTGTAGAAGCCGATCCCCTTCGCCATCGCACGACCGCCGGGCGAGACGGCGAGGAGGAGAAGGAGGCTGGTCGCGGCGGCGGCCGCCTGCCGCCCCGAGAGTCCCCGGGTGCGGACCAGCAGCACGAGGGCGGCCGACAGGGCCACCGCCGACGCCAGCCTCACGGTGACCGACACCCCGTAGTGGCCCAGGAGAACGGCGGACGCCAGGATCGCACCCGTCGCCGAGCCCACGAGGTTGGCGGTGTACAGACGGGAGATCCGCTCCCCCACCTCGCGGCGCTCGGGCAGGGGCACGCTCGCCGCCACCGGAAGCAGGGCCCCGAGACAGAGAGCGGAAGGGAGCATGAGGAGCGCCGCGACGACGAACTGCGTGGCGAAGAGGGTCGCTCCCTGAGCCGTTGCCCCCCCGTGCAGGGCCAGGAACAGGCGCGGCAGGGCGTGGCCGACCGGGAGGCCCAGCCAGGCGGCCAGGGCCGCTCCGCCCAGGAGCGCTGCCACCGTCCGGAACGACGCCGGTCGGGGGGCGCGGCGCAGGGCCGCCGAGGCCCACGCCGAGCCTCCGGCGAGCCCGGCGAGAAAGGCCGAGAGCATGATGGTCACGCCGTAGACCGAGGACGCGAAGGCCAGGGACAGCACCCGGGTCCAGGCCACCTCGTACACCATCGCGACCGCGCCGGAGACGGAGAGGGCCAGGAGCAGCAGGGCGTCACCCTGCTCGGCGGCTCGGGCCGCGGGGCCCGTCCGAGAGGACGGCGCGGCCTTCGGGACCACCCACGGTGCAAACGAGCGGCGACGACTCACGACGAGGACGAGGCAGACCAGCACGTCGACGGCGGAGGCGAGGTGCAGCGTACGGAGGAGACCCATCTGCGGGAACAGCCAGAAGACGGCGGCGAGGGGGCCGAGAACCGCGCCCGCGGTGTTGGCGGCGTACAGGCGGCCCACGTCCACCGCGATCCAGAGCGAGCCCCGGCCCAGGGCGCGAGTGAGGACGGGAAGCGACGCCCCCATGCCGATGGTCGCCGGCATCAGGAGCGCAATCGCCACGCCAAACTGCACGGGTGCCGACTGCGCCTCCCCCAGCCGGAGGAGGAAGGGCGTGGCGAGACCGTACACACCCGCCCACCCCTCGAGCAGCGCGTAGGTGAGGATGGGGTCGAGACGGGCCACGCGCGGCCGCCCGGCCAGGAAGGCGCCCACGGCCATGCCGCCCATGAAGGCACCCAGCACCGCGCCGACGGCGACCGCGGTGGCGCCCAGGGAGAGCAGGAGGAGTCGAGTCCAGACGACCTCGAACACGAGAGCCGTCGCCCCCGTGAGCAGGAAGGACGCGAACAGGAGAAGCCGACCGGAGGAGCCGGCTTCCGCTCTGGAGTCGCCTGCCAAACGTGCCGATTCTAGCTCACGAGGCTCCCCGGCGCCCGACCTCGACCGCCTACAGCAGCGTGCTGGCCAGCTCGGCGAGGGGGCTGCGCTCTCCCTTCACCAGGTTGACGTGGGCGAAGAGGTCCTGGTCCTTCATCCGGTCGATGAGCACGGTCAGGCCGTTCGACTGGCTGTCGAGATACGGGGTGTCGATCTGGTTGATGTCCCCGGTGAAGACCACCTTCGACCCCTCGCCCGCGCGCGTGATGATGGTCTTCACCTCGTGGGGGGTCAGGTTCTGGGCCTCGTCGACGATGAAGAAGACGTGGTCCAGCGAGCGCCCGCGGATGTAGGCCAGGGGGGCGATGCAGATCTTCTCGTGCTCGATCATCTCGGCCAGGGCCTTGTGCTCGCGGCTCTCCCGGGAGAAGCGGTGGCGGATGACGGAGAAGTTGTCCCACAGCGGCTGCATGTAGGGGTCGAGCTTGCTCTTGATGTCGCCGGGGAGGAAGCCGATGTCCCGGTTTCCCATGGGAACGACGGGGCGGGCCAGGTAGATCCGATGGTAGCTGCGGCGCTGCTCGAGGGCGGCGGCCAGGGCCAGCAGGGTCTTGCCGGTTCCGGCCCGCCCGGTCAGCGTCGTGAGCTGGACCTCGGGACGGGTCAGGGCGTCGAGAGCGAAGATCTGCTCCGCGTTGCGGGGCTCGACGCCGTAGGCCGGGCGCTTGACCACCCGCTCGAGGGCGCCCCGCCCCCGGTCGTGGTGGGCCAGGGCACTGAGGCTGCCGTTCTTCATGACGAGGTACTGGTTCGGGTAGAGCCGGGGCAGCGGCTGCCCGAAGGGGACCTCGGCGAGAGGGACGCTGTGGGGCTCCTGGTGCAGGCGGGCGATCGTGTCGCTGGGAAGCCCCTCGAAGGACGTGGTCCCCGTGTAGAGACGGTCGACGTGCCGGACCTTGCCGGTGGTGTAGTCCTCGGCCACGAGGCCGAGCGACTTCGCCTTCATCCGGAGGTTCACGTCCTTGCTGACGAGGATGACCGAGCGCTCGGGGTGACGAACCTGCAGCTCCTCCGCGAGGGCCAGGATGCGGTGGTCCGGCTTGCTCCGGGAGAAGACCTGGTCGACGCGGGAGGACGCCGGCTCCCCCACCTCGATGAACAGTCGGCCCCGGTCGGGCCCCAGGGGCAGCCCGTCGGTCAGCGGCCCGTCCCCGGCGAGCTGGTCCAGCTCGCGGACGAACTCCCGGGCCTCGAAGTTGATGAGGTCGTTGCCCCGCTTGAAGCGGTCGAGCTCCTCCAGCACCACGATGGAGAGCGCCACGTCGTGCTCGTGGAAGTTGTAGATGCAGGTGTGGTCGAAGAGGACCACGTTCGTGTCGACCACGAAGAGCTTCTTCATTGGTCCTCGCAAACTCTCGCTGGAGTGGGGTTTCGGCCGCGCGGAGCCCGGCGCCGTCCCGGGAGACACGACCAGAGAAGAGGAGGGAGGAGGAGACGCGAGTGAGCCGATCTTGGTCCGGGTGACTCGCTCAAGGCACTCTTAGTGTAGGGACTCAGGCGCGGGGCCGCAAGTAGGCTTTGTTGCTTATCTTCTCGCTATGACGGGGATGCGACGACGGGGCTTCCCACCCCGGGCCGCAGCGCGTCTGGGGACCGTTGTCGGCGTCCGCTGCGGTCTGTGCCGTGGCCTGCCAGGCGGCGGGCGCCGCCAGCCCGGAAGCCGCGATGCGGCCGGCGTTCGATGGTGACTGGGCCACGGCACCTCGCCAGAGCGCCGGTGCTAAGATGCCGGCAGTGGATCCCATGGAGACCTTCCGGGCCAGCCTGAAACGGTGCCTCGCGGCACCGGACTTCCTCCTGGACTTCTACGGCCTCTTCATGGCCTCGTCGGACGAGGTGCGGGAGAAGTTCAAGGACACGGACTTCAAGCGCCAGACGCGGGTCCTCGCCGACTCGCTCTGGGTGATGTCGGTGGCGGCTCAGGGGCAGGCCGGCAGCCCGGCCTGGGGAGACCTCCCGCGGCTGGCCGAGCGGCACAGCCGCTCCGATCTCGATATCCGTCCCGGCCTGTACGACCAGTGGCTGGAGTGCCTGCTGGAAGCGGCCCGGAAGCACGATCCGGAGTTCTCTCCGGAGCTCGAGACGGCGTGGCGGGAGACGCTCGCCGTCGGGATCGAGTACCTCCGCTCGCGCTACTGAGCGTCGCGACCCGGTCCTTCGCCGTCGTCGCCCTTCCACGGGGGCCGGTCGAGCTTGAGGTTGACCGAAGACGCCCGCAGGTCGGCCGCCACCTGCTCCACCGGGCGGCGTGGTCCCCCCGGCGCCGCCTCCTCACCGCACCGCTTGCGGAGGGGGAGGAAGATGTCGTCGGGAAGCACGGTGTCGAGGTACTCGAGGGCGGTCCCCCTGAGCGCCCGGTCGCGCCCCCGGAGGGCGGCCCAGGCGATGCGGAGGGGTTCGGGCTCCACGGCAAGGGACAGGAGGGTGAAGATGTGGGCGAGCTGGCGCTCCCCCTCGGTCGGGCGGCCGAGCTCGGCCCGGACGAGGTCGAGGACGGTCTCCTGCGGGAGGGAGATGTCGTCGCCCCACTTCTCGTGGAGCGCGGCGAGGGCGGCGGCCGAGGCCGCCCGCACCCCGAACCCGGCGTGGTCCAGTGCCGCCCGCAGGCCGTCGGCGGCACGCCGCGTGGGGCACGCCTTCAGGACCCGGGGAATGCGCCGGCGCACCACGGGATCGACCCGCGGATCGAGGAGGGCGTCGACGAGCTGCCCGGTCACCTTGGCCGCCACGCGTCGCAGCGACCGCACCACCTCGGGGTAGACCTCGTCCCGGGACAGCAGCGGGATGAGGCCCGCCACCAGGACCGGCGCTGGCTCCGGGTTCGCCTTCAGAACCTGCTGGATGCGCGCCCTGCGGCCCGAGCGGAGCGCCTCGAGATCCTCGACCAGGGGATCCTTCGGACGCGTCTTCTCCACCGGCGGGGGCGAGGAGACATCGGCCCCCGCCGGCGCGCCCGACTGGACCGGCGCGGCCCCCCGCAGGGCCTCGATCTGGTCCAGGAGCGCACCGCGCTCGATGATGCCGGTGTGCGCGAGCGTCAGCTGCGTGGTGCGATCGAGCACCGCCTCCGGGTCGAGACGCACCTGACCGGCTCGCAGGCTCTGCTCGAGGGACTGGACATAGCCGACGTGCAGACGGCGCGAGAGGACGAGGGCCGCGAGGGAGACCGCCGCCGCCAGGGCGAACAGCCTCGACTCCGCCCCCCCCGACGAGAGGGCCAGGACGGCCGCGACGGCCGCGCTGCCCACGAGGGTGCCGGCCTTGTCCACGGCCACGTCCACAACCGCCTTGACCCGGCGCTTCTCCCCCTCCGGCAGGGGCGTGTACAGGAGCTCGTAGCCCGAGCGGAACAGGGAGTTGCTCATCGCCTCGTGGGTCCCCCGGGCGATGGCCGCGGTCGCGAAACGGGGCATGGCGGCGCCCAGGAGCGAGGCGACCAGATCGACGGCGGGCCGCAGGGCGACGGTGCCGGCCAGGCCGAGGCGGTTCAACGAGCCCCGAGCCAGGGCTCCCTGGAACACCAGGGCCACCAGGCTCAGCCCGGTGTGGAAGATCGCGAAGACCGCCATCATCTCGGCTCCGCTCACGAACTGCTCGGCGGTCTTCGCTTTGAACAGGAAGTCCAGGAGCGCGTCGGCGATGGCTCCCAGGCCCACCACGAGGGCGAGGGTCCGCAGGTACGGCACCCGGGCCAGCAGGGGAAGGGCCAGGGCCGGGGCCCTCTGACCGTCGGGAGCAGCGGTCTCGGTCCCCCGGGCCTGGCGGAGCGCCACGACGGCGAGACCGTGGAGTCCCGCGAGCAGGAGCAGGGTACCGGGGACGGGGAGCGTCCGGGCCGCGACCAGGGCCAGGAGGCCGCCGGCGAGGCCCCCGGCCGCGGCACCCGTCCCGATTCGTCCCACGACCTGGCGCGCGGTGTACGGATCGAAACGCTCGTTCACGAGGGACCAGAAGCCGGAGATCAAGGCTCCCCCGAAGGTGGCCACGTGGAGGTAGAGAACGACGGCCGACACGGGGGGGGCGAACAGGCTGAGCACCCACTCGACGACCAGGAGCAGGGCCGACAGCCCGGCCGCCACCGGAACGACCCGGTTCGGCGAGCGTCGGGCCAGGGCCAGCGACATGGCCTCGGCGCCGAGGAGGGCCAGCACCGCCGACGCCATCATCATCAAGGGGAGCGACTGGACCTCGAAGGTCGAGAGGAAGAAGGCGTCCCGGGTCGTGCGTCCGGCCACCTGCTGGGCGATGAGCAGCCCGGCGGCCACGGTGGCCGCGGCCACGGCGTCGCGGTCGCCTTTGTCGGGGACGGGCATCGGCTCAGTGCTCTCCGGGAGTGCTCGAGCGGCGACTATACTACGCCGCTGCCGGATTCCAGGGCCGGTCGACTAGGATGGGCTCATGTGCCGCAACATCCGACGGCTCCACAACTTCCTTCCTCCGGCCACCGACGCCGAGGTCCAGGCCGCCGCACTCCAGTACGTCCGCAAGGTGAGCGGCTTCCCCCGCCCCTCCCAGGTCAACGCCGCCGTCTTCGAGGAGGCGGTGGAGGAGGTGACGGCGGCCACGCGCCGGCTCGTGGATCGACTGGTCACCTCGGCGCCTCCGCGGATACGCGAAGAGGAGGCGCGGAAGGCGCTGCAGCGACGGCTGGCCCGGGAGCTGACCGAAAAACGTTGAGATCCCGCCGTCGCGGGTGCATACTCCCGTTCTCCGTTTCACATCGATAGCGTCCCGGGAGGTGCAAGATGCCACGTCTCACCTGTGTCGCATTGGCGGTGCTCGCCGTCGCCGTGCTGTCCGTGCCTGTCGCCGGTGCGGAGGAGGCGCCGCAGAAGGGGCTCAAGCAGGTTGTCGTCACCGCAACCTGTCCCAACGACGGACATGGGCCCCTGAGCGTCACCGTCAATCCCTGGACGGTCGTCGTCCTGCAGGACGACCCGACGCGCTGGATCCTGAATACCAACCACCCCAGCACCAACTCGATCAAGATCGCCGCCAAGGAGACGAGCGACTGGCTCTACCCCGACCGCGAGCTGTCCGGCGACGGCGAGGTCACGTTCGAGAACATGAAGGGGAACATGAAGAGAGGCGACGCGTTCTACTACAACATCACGCTCTTCTGCGGTGATGACAAGGTCGTCATCGACCCCAGAGTCAGGGTCGGCCCCTGAGCGACATCCGCCCGAGACAGACCGGGACACGCTGCTCATCTCCAACCTGAGGCGGGCGACGAGCCCGGTGGCCCCTATCCCTCCGGCGCCGACGCGAGCCCGGCCCGCTTCACGACCCGCCCCAGGCTGAGGCCCTGCACCAGGATCGAGAAGAGCACGATCACGTAGGTCATCGGCAGGAAGATCTGACGGGCCGGGCCGGGCGGGAGCGAGAGGGCCAGGGCCACGGAGATGCCGCCGCGCACCCCGGCCCAGGTCAGGATCTTCACCGCGTGGGGCGTGTACTCGCGCCAGCGGCGCAACACCCTGAGAGGGACTCCCACCGCGACGAAGCGGGCGAGGAGAACCACGGGAATCATCAGCAGCGAGGCGACGAGGCGCTCGACGCGGAAGGTCAGCGTCAGGACCTCGAGGCCGATGAGCACGAAGAGGACCGCGTTCAGGATCTCGTCGATGAGCTCCCAGAAGGTGTCCACGTGCCGCTCGGTCGTCTCGGACATCGCGAAGAGTCTTCCCTGGTTCCCGATGAAGAGGCCGGCCACCACCATGGCCAGCGGCCCCGAGACGTGCAGCCTCGTGGCCAGGGCGTTGCCCCCGAGGACCAGCGCGAGAGTGAGAAGGATCTCGACCTGGTAGTGGTCGATGCTGCGGAGCAGGAGGTAGGTCAGGTACCCGAGGACGAGCCCCAGCACGACCCCCCCGGCCGCTTCTTCGAGAAAGAGGAGGACGACCCGGCCCGGGCTCATGGGCCGGGTGCCCTGGGCCAGACCGAGCAGCACCGCGAAGAGCACCACCCCCACGCCGTCGTTGAAGAGCGACTCCCCGGCGATTTTGATCTCGAGCCCCTTCGGGGCGTGGGCCGACTTGAGGATCCCCATCACCGCGATGGGGTCCGTGGGCGAGATGAGGGCGCCGAAGACGAAGCAGTCGACGAGACGCACCCGCAGCCCCACGAGCTCGAGCACCACCCAGGCGGCCAGGCCCACGAGGACGGTGGAGATCAGGACCCCCACCGTGGCCAGGACCCAGATGGCGTGCCGCCGGCTGACGAGGTCGCCCAAATCCACGTGGAGGGCCCCGGCAAAGAGGAGGAGCGACAGCATCCCCTGCATGAGGACGGTGGTGAAGTCCACGCTCGCCACCAGCCGCTCCGCCTGCACGGCGATCCCGGCGAAGCCCAGCCGGCCCAGAAGGACCAGCCCCAGCGACAGGACCAGGGCGATCGCCATCACCCCGATGGTGCTCGGCAGTCGGATCAGCTTGTGGTTCAGCCAGGCGAACAGGGCGGTGAGGGTGATGAGGAGGGCGGCAATGTCCAGCATCGGGTGCTCAGGCTAGCACCGCCCGCGCGCACCGCGCAAAGAGCGAGTCCCGCCGAGACAATCGTACCTGGTGATTCCCCGGCGGGGTCTTCTCGTCAGTCGCCGGCCACGAGGCGTCGGAAATCGGGGTCGGCGGCGGCGGCGTCCCACAGCGGGTGGGCTCGGACCTCTCTCTTCGGGTAGCCGTTCTGGATCGCTCGGTCCAGGAGTCGGAGCGCCTCCGGGCGGTCACCGAGAAGCTCGTGGATCTGGCTGCCCAGGTAGAGGACCTCGATGTCGGAGGGCTGGTCGTCGAGGGCCCGGGCGAGCTGTCGCCGCGCCTCGTCTCCCTGCCCCAGCATGGCCCGGTAGTAGGCGAGCTCGGCCCGCAGGACGGTGTCGCGCTCGTTGACGCCCAGCCTCTCCTCGCTCGACGCCACCGCTCGCCGATAGGCCTCCGGGGCCTTCGGGCGGAGCCCCGGGCCCCAGTAGTAGGCATCGCCGAGGTTGCCCCAGAGGAGCGGGTCGTTGGGTTTGCGCCCAACCGCCGCTTCGAGCCGCCGAGCCGCGCTCTCGTAGCGCTCTTCGAAGAAGTCGAGGGTGGCCAGGTTCGAGGAGGCCAGGTCGTCGTCGGGCTTGATGAGCAGGGCCTGCTCGTAGGCGGCTCGCGCCTCCGGCCACCGACCGGCGTAGTAGTGGGCGGCGCCGAGGTTGGAGTACCCGCGGTAGCTGTCCGGGGCCAGCTCCACCACCTTCTCGAACTGGGGAACCGCCTCTTCCGCGCGTCCCTGCTGGAAGTAGAAGATGCCCAGCCAGTTGTAGCCGGCCCAGTACCGGGGTCGGAGCGCGATGGCCTCCTTGTAGGCGGCCTCCGCCGCGCGGGTGTGTCCGGTGTGGGTGAGGGCGTCGGCCAGCCCTCGGAAGGTCTCGTCGCGGGTCGGGTCCAGGGCCTTGGCCAGCTCCAGCTTCCCGGCCGCCTGCTCGTAGTGCCCCATGCCGTTGTGCACGGTCCCCAGGCACACGTAGCCCTCGGCATCCTTCTCGTCCAGGGCCACCGCCAGACGACACTCCTCGAGCGCCGCCTGCACTCCGCTGGGGTCGCCGTCGAGCCGGTAGCGGCGCCACAGCGCCTCGCCGAGGCCGGCATGGGCCTGGGCGTAGCTCGGGTCGACACGCACCGCCTCCCGGAAGAGGGTGACGGCCGCCTCGACCTTGGCCGGCTCGTCGTAGTCCCGCAGGAGGCCGCTGGCGCGGAGGTAGAAGCTGTGCGCCTCCGGATTCCTGGTCCCCGCGGCCACCAGCGCCCGCTCCGTGGGCTGGAGTTCGACCTGCAGCATGCGCAGGACGCGGGTGGTGACCTTCTCCTCGAGATCGAGGAGGTCGTCCATCGTCCCGTCGATGGTCTCGGCGACGAGCTGTCGCTGCTGCCTGACGTCCACCAGCTGCGCGTTCACCCTCACCCGGTCGCCGGAGCGCCGGGTGTCGAAGGTCAGGACGAGGGTGACGCCGAGCTCCCGCCGGGCCTCCTCGAGACGGTCGATTCCCTCCTCGCGCAGGGTGCTGGCGGGAATGATCTGGAGGCCGTGGCTGCGTGACAGCTGGGCCAGACGCGTGGTCAGGGTGAGGGCCAGGCCCTCGGTGAGCGCGGCCAGATCGGCGTCCTCCGAGACCACCGACGACGGCATCACCGCGATGACCCACTGGGCCGCGTCGAAGGCCCCCGCCTCGCTCCGCGCCCCGACGGGCGTCGCCCCGGGCTCCGCGCCGAACCGGCCACCGGTGAAGAGCCCCACCCCCGCCGCGACGCCGCCGAGAACGATCACGGCGGCTGACGCCCACCACGCCCAGCGCGGCACCACGATCCGTCTCCGGGGCGGCTTGACCTGACCCGACTCCAGCTCCCGGCGGAGGGCCTCGAGGTCGAGGCGCACGTCCGCCGCCGACTGGTACCTTCGGTCCCGGTCCTTCTCGAGGCAACGGTCGATGGTGCGGGCCAGGGGGACGGGCAGCTCGTCGCGGACATCGCTCACCGACTTCGGGGTGTCCCGCAAGATGGCCGACATCACCGAGGGTGAGCTCAGCCCCTGGAAGGGCCGTTGGCCCGTGGCCATCTTGTAGAGGATCACCCCCAGCGAGAAGATGTCGGTTCGGTGGTCCAGGCTCCGGCCTTCCAGCTGCTCGGGCGACATGTAGGGGACGGTGCCGGCGACCTTCCCCTCCGCGGTCAGGGGCTGGCTCAGCGTCTGCTCGCGGCTGCTGGCGCTCTCCATGTCGTCTCCGGCGGCGGCCACGAGCTTGGCCAGGCCGAAGTCCAGCACCTTCACCCGGCCATCCCGGGTCACCATCACGTTCCCCGGCTTCAGGTCACGGTGGACGATCCCCCGGGCGTGGGCGGCCGCCAGCGCGTCGGCGAGCTGGATCGACACGTCGAGAAGGCGTCTGACCGTCAGGGGTCCGGCCTGCAGGAGCTTGTCGAGACCGTGCCCCTCGACGAGCTCCATGGCCAGGAAGTGCTTGCCCCCGCTCTCCTCGACGGAGTAGAGGGTCACGATGTTCGGGTGGTTGAGGGCGGCGACGAGCCTCGCCTCGCGCTCGAACCGGGCGAGGCTGGCGCGGTCGGAGATGTACTTCTCGGGGAGAACCTTGATCGCGACCTGTCGCCCGAGCTTCGTGTCCTCGGCCCGATAGACCTCACCCATGCCGCCCTTGCCGAGCGCAGCGGTGATGCGGAAATGCGCGAGGGTCTCGCCGATCATGAGCTCGTGTGCCCCGATTCTGGCACAGGCCGGCTCACGATGCGGCGGTTTCTGGAGTGTGGCCGCGGCTGGAGAGTCAGGCGACGAGGCGCCTGAGGGCGAGGATCGGTCGGACCGCTGCTACCAGATGCTCCGCTTCCGAGCGCGGGCGTTGCGGCGGCTGCCCTTGGGACGTGCCGGCCGCTTCCCCGGTCGCGGCGGGCTGGCGAAGGAGCGATCGCCACCGTATCCGCCGCCGCCCCCTCGGCGGTCGTCAGTCGCCTCGTTCACGCGCAGGCGACGCCCGGCCAGCTCGAACCCGTCGAACTTCTCGATCGCCTTGGCCGCGCTCTCCGGGGTCAGGAACTCGACGAACGCGAAGCCACGGGGCCGGCCCGTCATGCGGTCGGTCGGCAGCGAAACCTGCACGCCGTCTTCGCCTTGCGCAAACAGCTCCTGGAGCTCTTCCATCGAGGTGTCGAAACTCAGATTGCCAACGAATACCTTGGAGCTGATGCGCTCCCCCTTCCCTGCGTTCCTGGCTGTCGCCGTGGCCAGGCCACCCCGTCGCGGCGGGGCCGGTTTCCTAGAGTCGTCATCGCGCCCTGCAGAGTCGCAGCAGGGATGGTCCGGCGACCCGCTCGCTCCGAGCGGAACACCTAGATTACCCCATCCCGCGGCAAAGAGACAGCAACGTCACTTGTAGGCGCCGACCCCGCAGTACTGGTTGCCCGCGGGCTTGAGGAAGCTGATCTTCGGCTCGACCTCCTTGGAGACGGGGTTCACCCAGCGGTACTCGATCGACCCACCCCCCCTCAGGGCGATCTCGATCATCTCGCGACCGAACTGCTTTCCGTCCGGGTCCTTGAGCGTCGCCACGTCGAGGCCCCGCATCCCGGGGTCCACGTGGGCGGTGATCTTGAACTCCGGGCCCATGCAGAAGACGTAGAGGTCACGGTCGACGAAGGGGCCCTTCTTGTCGTTGAAGATCGCGAGCGCCTTCTCTGCACCCTCGCTCTCCACCAGGGCCACCGCCCGGTCGAGGAGCGCCCTCGCCTCCTCGGGAGTCCCCCTCTCCCCCGGCGTGGCGCCCGCCAACACCAGGGCCGTCACGAGCCACGCCGCGATCTGGACGCTTCTCATCGTGACCTCCTCTCCCGGCCCCATTCTCTCTTCTCCGGCTCCCGAGCGGGGCCCCTCACGAACGGAAACCGGCGCGCGTCGCCGGTGGGGGCGTCGCGCGCCGGTCCTGGGCGCGGCCGTGGGATCAGAACGCCAGCGTGTACTGGACGCTCAAGATCTGGACGTTGGACGAGTACGTCCCGACCAGGTTGCCCTTGAGGAGCTTCTCCACGAAGTCGGGATCCTGGGGGTTGTTCGCCACGAGGTTGCTCGAGGCGTCGTCGATGAACAGGTACGCGTAGCCGAAGTCGATGCGGTGCTTCTCGTTCAGCCTCCACTCGAAGCCGCCCGCGGCCCAGATACGATCGTTGTCGGGAAGACGCGGGGTGCGGTATTCGTCCTGCACCGGGGCCTTGTCGTAGGCAGTGCCGAGGCGCAGCTTCCAGCTTTCGTTGAGCCGGAAGTTCATGCCGATGCCGGCACGCCAGGTGTCCTCGAACTGCAGCTTGAGGCTGGTGACCTCTTCCCCGGTGGAGTCGAGCACGTCGAGGGACGGGATCGTGCTCCAGCCGGTCCAGGTCCAGTCCGCCAGCAGCTCCACGCTGTCGCCCTCGAAGGCAGCAGCGATGGACAGGGTGTCCGGGAGCTCCACCTCGGCGGTGATCGGGCCACCGGCAAAGGCCGCGTTCAGACCAGCCCCGATGGCCCCGACCGGGTCGGCCCCTTCCCGGAAGCTGGGAGCGCCGCCAAAGGCGATCGTGCCCTCGAGGTCGTGCTTCATGCGCGAGCGGTAGCTCACCGCCAGCTTGCCGCCCTCACCGATCTCGAGCAGGGCGCCGGCGTTCCAGCCCCAGGCCTGGGAGTCACCGTCCAGCGCTGTCAGGCCCTCCATGGCCGGACCTCCCGCAAGCTGGGCAGCGATCCCTTGAGCCGCGGCCAGGCCCAGGGATGGGCCCCCGATGGCAGCGCCCGCCGAGTACGCCGAGCCGATGGAGGCTCCGCCGTACGCCGTGTTCTGGGTGAGCTCGGCATCGAACTGCTGCCAGTTGACGCCGCCCCCGAGCGACAGCGCTCCGAGCTTCACCGCCACCGTCGGGTTGACGTTGATCGCGTGGATCGAGGACCTGACGCCGTGGAACCGACCCATCCAGTCGTTCTCCCACTCGGTGGTCAGCCCGAAGGGGACGTTGACGCCCACGCCGAGCCACCAGTTGTCGGCGACCTGATAGGAGAAGTACCCGTTCGGCACCGGGGTCACGCCCCCGGCGTCACCGCCGGTCCCGCCGAGGGGGATCCCCAGGGGGAACAGGCCCGGGGGAAGGGATGGGGGCGTGGATCCCCCGTCGTTGAAGGTCTGGGAGGGGATGATCGGCTCGACCGAGAGCACGAGATTTCCGCCCTCGAGTCCCGTGAGGGCGGCAGGATTGAAGAAGATGGCGCTCGCGTCCTTCACTCCCGCGGCCTGCCCGGAGAAGGCGTTGCCGAGGCCACTGCCGTTCTGCTCGACGAGCTGGAAGCCCGACGCCAGGACGACGCCCGGTGACAGGGCGAGGGCCAGGGTGGCGGCCACTGCCGTCCATCTGAGTGCTGCATGGGTGCGCATGGTGAGATCCTCCTCTGGTCGTGATTCTCGTCTGCCGCTCGGAAACGTCGTCGCGGCCCAGAGCCCCCGCCGCCGGCCCGGACACCGGGACAGGCGGCAAGCCGGACCTAATGGTGATACAGATTGCCGCCCGGGCGACTGAATCATTCGTACTAGGTCCCGAGGGTACCAGAGGGGGGCACGATCTTCGCCGGTTGACCCAGGGGCAGGGTCGGGCTAGCGTCCCTGTCGTGTCGTTTTCTGGGCAGCCCTGCCCCTCTTGCGGTGGCCGCGAGCTGGTGCGTCGTCCGGCCGGGTTCGCCTGTGCCTTCTGCGGGGCACGCGTGGTGCCCCGCCTCGAGCCGGGTACCCTCTGCTCCAGCGGCGAGAGCGGGTTCTGCGCGGACCCCGCCGAGAGCCTGTGCCGCGCCTGCGGTCGGCCCCTGTGCGACCGGCACAACGACCCACGACGGCTGTACTGGCACGCCGGCCTCGACTGGGGTGTGCTGTGCCCGGCCTGGACGGGCGCCGACCGGGCCGAGTGGGCACGCCTCAGCGCCGCTCTTCCCCGCCTCCCCGCCCCGGACGTCGAGCCTTCCTTCGAGTGGCACCACCACGAGCGAGAGTCGCGTCAGACGGTGGGCCTGCTGGAGCACGACGTCCTGGACGCCGTGCGTCCGCTGGCCCGTCGTTGGTCGGGCGACGCCACCGAGCTGGGCTGCCTGTTCGACGGTGTGTGTCCGGAGTGCGTGAGCGAAGCCGAAGAGGCGGTGAGCAAGACGGTGGAGAGGTTCGTCGTGCGCTACCGGCAGGTGGCGCTGCGGGATCGTCTCGCCGCACTGCGATCGGAGTGCGAGCAGGGGCTTCGGTACATCGAGGAGGTCCTGGGGAGGTCCGTGGCCGCCGCGATCCCCGACGAGGACTCCCTGCCGACCCTCGACGTTCTCGACTCGACGAGCCCCAGGAGGGACTGGGACCGCTGGGGAATCCGACTGCGGGACCGGCGCGAGGCGATCGATCGCTTCGCCTCGCGGGTCTCAGCCTGTGGGGGAAAGGACGGCGCAGAGTCGGGCGGGGACTGATCTCGCCGGCGGACCGAGGTCCGGGAGGCCTACGTGCGGCAAGACGACATGGGTCAGGTGGCGGATGACGGCGTCTGGGAGCTTGCGCTGGGCGCGCTCCTCTTCCTCCTGGCTCTGACCCTCGACACCGGCCAGATGCCCGTTCTCGGGATCGTGGCGGTACCGTTCGTGGCCGCGCTCTTGCGCTGGACGATCACCCGTCCGCGGCTGGGACCGTCCGAGCTCCGGGACCAGCTCGCCGCCCTGAAGCTGGGGCCCATGGGCTTGCTGTGTGGCCTCGTCGTCGTGGGGGCGGTGGTCATCGGGGCCATGGCCCGGGACGGGCGCGAGGCGTTCGAGCCCGCGCGCTCGGCTGCCCCCGGGATCGCCGCCGCCGCCATCCTCGCCCTCGGCGTGCTCTCCGCGCTTCTGGGGGGACGGCTGCGCTCGTCGCGTTTCCTCGTCTGGGCCAGCCTCGCGCTGGTGGGTCTGCTCCTCGAGCCGATCGCCGGACCGGGGGTCCGCTCGTGGGTGTTCCGCCTGCTGAGCCTGGCCATCGTCGCCAGCGGCGCGTGGCACCTGTGGCGGTTCGTGCAGACCCATCCGTCGCCCCCGGACGCCGACCGTCCGACCGGGCACTGAGGCGAGGCGGTCCTACAGGTCGCGGCGGTCGAAGAACCGGACCGAGAGGCGGAGCGACAGCCACCCCAGCGTCGCGGCGAGGGCGAGGGCGACGACCACGGTGCCCGCAGTTCCCAGCACTCCCGAGACGCCGCCCGGCGGCCCGGGGAGCGACAGCCACCGGACGAGGACCGCCCCGACCACGATCACCGGCGCCAGGATCGCCACGAAGAGCCACGAGCCCTTCCCCAGCCCCGACCGGAAGTAGAACGGAAGGTAGGCCATGCTCACCAGCCAGACGGCCATGAAGAAGGTGAGCAGGCCCTCCACGGATTCCCAGCCGGGAGTCCCCGGCCAGCACGCGAGCAGCCGCTCGGTGGCGAAGGCCATCAACACCCGGCCGTAGAGCGCATAGAGGACGGTGCCACCCAGGGCGGCCCCCAATGCCCCGACATACCGGGCCTGGACCATGTCCCTGCGGCTCACGGGCAGGCTCGCGACGTAGCGGTCGGCCTCCTGCGTCCAATCGACGATGAGGAGGAGGATGGTGTATGTCCACGCCAGGGCGACGTTCATCGCGAAGAAGAGCTGCGGGGCGACGATCCCGTTGGCGCCGAAGAGCAGGTGAGCCGGCACGATGAGCCACCACCAGGGCCGGAGCACCCGGAGGTCCTTGAGAACGAGGGCTCTCATGATGCCCTTCCCCCGTCACGTTCGGCCCCGAGGAGCAGGAAGACGTCGTCGAGCGTCGCTCGCTCGACCACCGCCCGCTCCCCGAAACGTCGGCGCGCGGCGTCCACGTCCTCGACCAGGACCTCGATCCCCATCCGCGTCTGGCGCTGCCCGCGCACCGGCAGGCCCTCGAGCTCGGAGGTCACCTCGGGACCGCCGCGGACGACCGCCCAGCGGTCCAGGAGATCGTCCTTGACACCTTCGTACTGGACCTCGCCCTGGCGGAGGATGACGACGAAGTCCGCGATCCTCTCGAGGTCGCTCAGGATCTGGGTCGAGAAGAGCACCGAGGTGCGACCATCCGAGATGAGACCGGAGAGGCGCTCGAGGAGCTCCCGGCGGAAGACCGGGTCGAGACCCGTCGTCGGCTCGTCCAGGACCAGGAGCTCGGCCCCGTGAGAGAGCGCGAGGGCCAGGGCCAGCTTGACCTTCATGCCTCGGGAGAGGGCCTTGACCCTTCGCCGGCGCGGCAGCTCGAACTCGCGGACCAGATCCCGGAAGGCCCCCTCGTCCCAGGTGGCGTAGAAGGAGCCCACCACGGAGCCGAGCTGTTCCACCGGGAGGTGCTCGTAGCAGGTCGGCCGGTCGTGGACGAAGCCGATCCGCGATCTCAGGCTCGCGCCGTTGGAGCGGTGGTCCTGCCCGAAGACCCTGACCTGGCCGGTGTCGGCCCGCACGAGGTCGAGGACGATCTTCACGAGGGTCGTCTTCCCCGCGCCGTTGGGCCCGACCAGGCCGGTGATGTAGCCCGGCGGAAGCCGGAACGACACGTCGCGAAGGACGAACTCGCCCCAGGACTTGGCGACTCCGGCGAGCTCGAGGGCAGCGTCCATTCCTAGAACTCCCGGCGCCGGTAGATCCAGCGCGACGCGAGGAAGGAAGCCACGTTCAGCGCCACCACCGCGGCGAGCAGGAACAGATCGTAGCCGACGGGACCGAAGGACCCCTGAAGAGCTCCCAGCGCTCCGGCCACGCCACCGATCGCCGCGCCCACGGCCCCCTGGCCCCCGACGAGGACGACGCTCAGGAACGCGACGATCCCGAGCACCTGGGTGAAGACCAGGAAGCCGATGAGCCCGGCGAAGCCGAAGCGCATGGTGAAGGGGAAGAGGACGGCCAGAATGAGACCGATGGTCACGAAGCCCACGAGGAGCGCCTGGCTCCACTCGCCGACCGGGTTCCCCAGCCCGGCCTGATGGGCCCCGTAGATGGCGGCGACGATGGCCAGCCCGCCGCTCAGGGCGAGGATCCACCCTCCCGCGAACCGCGACGCGACGACCGTGTCGCGGGTGACGGGCAGGCTGCAGGTCAGCCGCGCGGAGTGGAACTTGTCCTCCCGGGCCAGCAGGCTCAGGGGAATCATGGTGCCGACGATGGCAGCCCAGGCGGCAATGAGCTTCACCGGGGTCTCGCTCATGAGCGACAGGAAGACCGGCCCCATGACCAGGTACAGGACGAAGTTGAGGGCCACCTGGCGGCGGTCGAGGATCAGGTCCTTTCTAACGAGCGTCCACATCGTTCTCCCCCCGGGTCATGAACACCATCACGTCGTCGAGGGTGGCCCGATCGACCACCACGTCCTTCCCACACCGCTCGCGGGCCGCCGCCGCGTCGGCGACGAGGGCCTCGACCCCGTAGGGGCCCCGACGGACGCCCCGGATCGGCAGCCCGGCCAGCTGCTCCGGCAGGCTGCCGTTGCCCTTGACGATCCCCCACTCGTCCCGCAGCTCGTCCTTGGGCAGGGTGAAGACGAGCTCACCATCGTTAATGAAGGTGACGAAATCGGCGATCCGCTCCAGGTCGGAGGTGACGTGGGTCGAGAACAGGACCGACTTGCCTTCGTCCTGGAGGATCGCCGAGAGGTGATCGAGCAGCTCACGACGGAACCCGAGGTCGAGGCCGGCGGTGGGCTCGTCCATCAGGATGAGGTCGGCGTCGTGGGAGAGCGCCAGCGCCAGCGCCAGCTTCATCTGCATCCCGTGCGACAGCTTCTTGAGCTTGCCGCTCTCGGGCAGGTCGAACTCCCCGAGCAGGCCACGGTAGCGTTCGTTGCTCCAGCCCGGGTAGAAGGGCCCGATCGCCCGGCCCAGGTCGCGGGGGGTGGCGTCGAGGGGGAAGCAGGCCTCGTCGTAGACGAAGCCGATCCGCGACTTGACCTCGGCCTCGTGCTCCAGGCTGTCGAGACCGAAGATCTCCACCTCGCCCGCCCCTCTCGAGACGAGGTTCATGATCAGCTTGACGATCGTGGTCTTCCCGGCTCCGTTCGGCCCGATGAGTCCCATGACGTAGCCGCGGGGGATCGCGAACGACACGTCCTTGAGGGCGAAGCCCGGGTAGCCCTTGCACAGGCCCCGAATCTCCAGCGCGTTCTCGCTCATGGCTCCTCCTCGTAGAACCGCCGCAGGGTCTCGGTCAGCTCGGTGGGGCCAATCCCGAGCATGCGGGCCTCGAGCGCCAGGGCGCCCAGCTGCTCCTCGACCAGCCTCACGCGCTTCTCGCGCAGGGTGAGACCCGGCCAGGGCCTGGGGAGCCCCCCGAACTCCAGCGCGTGCTCTCTCATGTCTCCTCCTCGTAGAGCAGGCCCAGCATCTCGCCCAGCTCGGCGGGGCCGACCCCGAGCAGGCGGGCCTCCGCCACCGCGGCCCCGAGCTTCTCCTCGACGAGCTTCATCCGCTTCTCCCGCAGGAACTCGGGGTTCTGGGCGGCGACGAACGTCCCCTTGCCCCCCACGGTGTCGATGAGGCCCTCCTTCTCCAGCTCCTCGTAGGCGCGCTTGGTCGTGATGACGCTGATCTGGAGATCGTGCGCGAGGGCCCGGATCGACGGAAGGAGGGCGCCTTCCTGCAGATCCCCCGAGATGATCTGGGCCCGGACCTGGCGGGCGATCTGCTCGTAAATTGGTTCCGGTGAAGAGTTTGAGAGCAAGATCCTCATTGCCCTGGCTTCGACTGCGCGCTGTAATGTCTGTCCATACCGTATCTATCCTATATGTACAGTAGGCACGGGAGGGCATCCTGTCAAGGGTGGAGTGAACACGGAACCCGCGGATGGCTTGCTCGCCCCCAGGAAGCTGCCGGCGTTCCCCTTCTCCGACTCCCTCCGGACGGAGCACCAGGCCCCGACTCTGAACGTGCAGAGTCGCCCCGTCGTCGCGGCCCGGTTCTCAGCCGGTGCCCGGCGACCACGCAGACGCGGCCCTCTCCGCGTCGCGCCGAGGAGTTCGTCCTTTCGAGCGCACGGCCGACGGATGCCATGCCCGGCGCTCTGTGGCGGGTCTTCTCTGTGTCGGATCTACTTGACGATCGCGTCCCCGAGGCCTCGGCAGGCGCGGCCATCCCTTCACCTCCGGGTGTAGATCCCCACGAAGACGTCCTTCCAGGTCTGGCCCTCGTCGGTCGTGACACGCCAGTGCTGCTTCACCTGACCCGTCTCGAGTCTGGTCCAGCTGATCTCGTGGAGCGCCTTCTGCCCCTGGGGCGCCGTCCTCTCCTGGGACATGACCATGCGTCCGTCCTCCAGACCCCCCACCAGCTCGAGGAGCAGGCCACTGTTGTCGACCCAGGTCTGGTGCCACTTCCCGTCGCGGGCGTAGAGGTTGAAGCTGTGCCCGACGCTCTTGCCGTTGGCGGATTCCCAGTTCTCCTGGAGGACACAGCCACCGAGGATGATCTCGACGCGGTTGGTGCCGGCCACGGTCCCGTCGGGCTGGGTGACCTCCCAGTCCCCCACCCAGAAGTCGAACTGGCGGTGCTCGGGACCGGAGCACGGCTTCGGGGGAGGCGTGGTCGCGTCCTGGGCCCAGGCGGGCGACGCCAGCGCGAGCAGGGAGCCGAGGGCGAGATGGGTCGCGACGCAACGTACGAGGGTCGTCATGGGCATCCTTTCCTCCATCGCCCGGAGGAGCACGCCCGCAGATGGCAGCGTGGGGCCGGCCGGGCAAGCTGTGTCAGAGAGCTGAGGAGTCCATCCTACCTGCTCAGCACGCTCTCTTGCCGATCGGGGGCTCGTAGTCGAGGGCCCGAAGGAGGGTCCGAGATGCAGAGAAGGATCCTCTAGAACGGACCTCCCCTGGCAGGGACGCGGCTCATACTCCGTCCATGCGAGAGCGACCTGATTTGGAGACGCTTCCGCACGAGCAGCTCCTCCGGGGGCTGTTCGACGTCCTGCGCCAGACCCGCCACGACGAGGTCCGTCTCGTCGCCCAGATCGCCGAGGTCGACGCCCGCGAGCTCTACGCCCGGGAGGCCTCGGCCTCGATGTTCGCCTGGTGCACCGAGAGGCTCCATCTCTCCGAGGCTGAGGCCTACCTGCGTATCGGGGCGGCCAGGGCCTCCCGGCGCCACCCCATGCTTCTGGCCATGCCGGCCGACGGACGGATTCACCTGAGCGGCATCGAGCGGTTGGCGCCTCATCTCACCGACGAGAACCGGGACGTTCTGCCGAAGCGGGCGGTGCACAGGACGAAGCGGCAGATCGAGGAACTGGCGGCCGAGGTGGCGCCGCGTCCAGCCAACGCGACGAGACTGCGGAGGCTGCCGGCCCGGCCGGGGCCGGAGGGGGGTCGGCAGTGGGGTGAGACGTTCCGGACTCCGTCCAAACGGAGCGGCGAGGCCCGTCGCAGCGCCCACGATGGACGGAGTCCCCCCTTCGGGCGGCGAGCTTCGTCTGGACGGAGTCCATGCGTCGGCTTGCCCCCCTGACTGAAGATCCGGATCAGGGAGCGAACTCCGTCCCGGCGGTGTCGCCACGGACCCAACTGGTCGCTGTGGCATGTCCGAGCCAGTCGCCGAACTCCGTCCAGACGCCGTTGCTTTCCTCCCGGCGTCTCGGGCGACGCGAGCCCCCGAGGTCGTCGCCCCGAATCGCTCCCGCCTTCGGTTCGACCTCGACGGTGCGCTGCGGGACAAGCTGGAGCGGCTCCAGGCGCTCCTGCGGCACCAGGTCCCGGACGGAGACCTCGCCCAGGTCATCGGCATCGCCGTCACCCGGGAGCTCGAGCGGCTCGAGGCGAAGCGTTTCGGGAAGGTAAGGAGGCCCCGCAAGGGTCTGGCCGGGGAGGGGCGAAGCCTGAGCGACGCGGCCCGAGGGCAACCGGGCCGGCGCGGTCGAGGACCGACACCAGGGAGGGTCTTGCGTGTCGGCAGGGGCCGGCGTCAGCGCCGGGGTGTGCGCCGCGGGCACTTGGAGAACCGGCGAAAACGGGAACAGACGGGAATCTGTGGGAACAGACGGCAAACTGAGGGAACGGGCGGCCCCCGCGGAACGGACGGCTCTCTCGCCGGGCGGACGGTCCGGAAACACAGTCGAGCCCCGGGTATAGACTCACTCCGCCATGGCGTCCTCGCCCTTCGACCGGACGTTCGATCCCGACTGGGAGGGCTTCCTGGGGTGCATCTCCCGGCGCGGAGAGCCCGGGCGCGTCCACACCATCGAGCTCTTCCTGGATGTCGAGGTGAAGGACGCGGTCTGCAAGCGCTTCGACCTCGCCGTCGACCTGGACCGAGGGGATCCCTGGTTCGAGCAGAGACGCGAGATCGCCCTGCAGCGATTCCTCGGCTACGACTACGTGCTCGCGGGCCTGGAGGGCCTGGAGATGCCCTACCACGAGGTCGTGGCCGAGGACACCGCGGGCCTGGCCCGTCGCGAGGGGCGGGCCTTCATCGACCAGCACACCGGGCCCATCACCTCGTGGGAGGAGTTCGAGCGGTACCCCTGGCCCGATGTCGAGGCGGTCTCGGGTCGCGTGCTCGAGTGGTACGAGCGAAACCTCCCGGACGACATGTGCGTGATCGGCGGCCTCACCGGGCACTTCGCCGAGAACCTCTCGTGGCTGCTGGGCTACGAGACGCTTTGCTACAAGCTGTACGACGAGCCCGATCTCGTGGGGGCGATCGCCGAGCGCACCCTGGCCATGGACAGTGCCGTCACCCGTCGGCTGGTCCAGTACGACCGGGTCAAGGTCATCTGGGGCTCGGACGACATGGGCTACGGCAAGGGCCCCCTGATCAGCCCCGCCTCCCTGCGCCAGTACGTCCTGCCGGGGCACCGGGCCCTCGCGGCGATCGCCCACGACGCCGGGCGGCCCTACATCCTCCACTCCTGCGGAAACCTCGAGACGATCATGGGTGACCTGATCGACGAGGTCCGGATCGACGGCAAGCACTCCTACGAAGACCTGATCCTCCCGCCTCAGGACGCGAAGAGCCGGTGGGGCGATCGGATCTCGATCCTGGGCGGCATCGACATGGATTTCCTCTGCCGCCAGGACGAGGGGGCAGTCCGGCAGCGCACTCGGGAGACGCTGGAGGCCTGCCAGCCCGGGGGTGGCTACTGCCTGGGAACCGGCAACACGGTCGCCAACTACGTCCCCCTCGACCACTACCTGGCCATGCTGGACGAGGGGCGGAAGTGGGCCTGAGGACTGAACCGGCCACGCGCCAGACGCCTTGACCCGCCCCCCGGCGCGGGACAGAGTGAGCCCACCATGCGGATAGCCACGCTGCTGCCCCTCCTCGCGCTCGCCAGCGCGCCCCTCGCCGCCGCCGACCGGCCCAATGTTCTCTTCTTCCTCGTCGACGACCTCGGCTACATGGACGTGGGGGCCAACAACCCGGACACCTTCTACGAGACACCCCACATCGACCGCCTGGCCGCCAGCGGCATGCGCTTCACCGATGCCTACGCGGCCAACCCGGTCTGCTCCCCCACCCGCTACAGCATCATGACCGGTCGGTACCCGACGCGGGTCGGGGCCACCAACTGGTTCTCCGGGGAACGGGCGGCCCGTTTTCGACCGGCACCCCTCCACGACCGCATGCCCCTCGAGGAGGTCACCCTCGCGGAGGCGTTGCGCGAAGCCGGGTACCGCACGTTCTTCGCCGGCAAGTGGCACCTGGGGCCCACGGCGGAGTACTGGCCCGAGCACCAGGGCTTCGAGGTGAACCGCGGGGGCTGGAGCCGCGGCGGCCCCTACGGCCCGGGCAAGTACTTCCCGCCGTACGGCAACCCACGGCTCGAGGACGGCCCCGAGGGCGAGCACCTGCCCGACCGCCTGGCCACGGAGGCCCTGACGTTCATCGAGGCCCATCGAGAGGAGCCCTTCCTCGCCTACGTGGCGTTCTACTCGGTGCACACGCCCCTGGTGGGGCGGCCGGACCTCATCGCCAAGTACGAGAAGAAGATCGAGACGCTCGGGCTGGCCGGGAAGGAGGGGTTCGCGGACGAGGAGCAGATCTGGCCGGTGGAGGAGCAGCGTCGCGTGCGCATCGTCCAGAAGCACGCGGTGTACGCGGCCATGGTCGAGGCCATGGACCAGGCCGTGGGAAAGGTCCTGGACGGGCTCGAGGCCCTGGGCCTCGCCGAGAGCACCGTCGTTCTCTTCATGTCGGACAACGGCGGACTCTCCACGTCGGAAGGGTCGCCGACGAGCAACCTGCCGCTGCGCGGGGGCAAGGGCTGGATCTACGAGGGAGGCATCCGTGAGCCGTATCTCGTTCGCGCGCCCGGAGTGACGACGCCCGGCACCGTGTGCCACGAGCCGGTCATCAGCACCGACTTCTACCCGACGATCCTGGATCTGGTCGGCCTCCCCGCCCGCCCAGAGCAGCACCAGGATGGTGTCTCGCTCCGGCCCCTCCTCGAAGGGGGGACGTCGCTCCCCCGCGAGGCGCTCTTCTGGCACTACCCGCACTACAGCAACCAGGGTGGCTTCCCGGGAGGCGCGGTGCGCATGGGACCCTGGAAGCTGGTCGAGCGCTTCGAGGACGGCCGGGTCCACCTCTACAACCTGGACGACGACCTCGGCGAGCGTCGGGATCTCGCCGCGAGCCAGGGGGATCGGGTGGCGGTCATGCGAGAGCGCCTGCACGCCTGGTATGGCGAGGTGAACGCACAGTTCCTTCGTCCCCTGGACGGGGGTCCGGAGCCCTGGCGGCCCTGACGTTCCCTCGCCGAGGTCCCTCGCCGCCGTGATGTCTTGCTAAGGTTGGTGAGCGAAGCTACCCCGCGTCTTCCCCCCAGCGGAGCAGCAGGAAGACGGCGACGTAGAACGCCAGGGCGAGAGCGAGGAGAAACCGGAACCCGAAGAGGAGCGACAGGTACTCCGCGGCCCCGCCGAGCACCGCCCCCAGGACGTTCGAGCCGTACGCCTCGAACAGACGCGTCTCCCGGCTGATGAGGCGAGCGAAGACCAGGCCGCCGAAGTAGACCGGCCCCAGGAAGAGGGCCACCGCCACCACCGCGCGGGGGCTGGCGGGCAGGCCGAGCAGCCGCTCGGACGGGGTCGCGGCGGCGAGGACAATGCCGGCGCTCAGGGCAGCGAGGCACACACCCAGAGGGACCTGCCAGAAGTGAGCGGTCAGGTTGCTGAGCAGCACCAGGGCCAGGATGCCGGCGAAGACGACGGTGTTGACCCACCAGGTCGAGCCGTAGAGGAGGGACATCCGGATCACGTTGCTGGTCTCGAGGAGGAAGAAGGCGGCACCCAGAAAGAAGTAGGGCAGGCGGATCCGTCGCTCCCCCTTCGGAAGCAGCAGGAGGGCACCGGCGCTGAGGAGCAGGGCGAGGGCGAGGAAGACCTTGTTGTGGGTGGGAATCGACCGCCGCCGGAGGTAGAGGAAGGGCCAGTCGTCGGTGGGCACCTCGACGTCGCCGACGTCCCGCTCGCCGAGTCCGGCCGCCTCTCCGGCCTGGTCCACTCGCCCGGCCTGGCCCGCCTGGCTCTCGGGCCTGTGAAGACTCGCGGGACGCTCCGGGCTCGGCGGACCCGCCTGACTCGGTTTGCTCCGCCCTCCTCGCTCGGGCCGAGCGTGCGCCTCCGGCTCGCGACCGTTCAGGAAGAGCGTCCCGTTGGCGTAGCCCTTCGGGTTCACGGTGAATGTCGTGGGCCGGTCGAACGTCTCGTCGAGCAGGGCCAGGAGGCGCTCGTGAATCCAGGGACGGACGGTGACGAAGCTCAGGGCCACGCGCCCACCCGGAGCCAGCAGACGCTTCACCTCGGCCATGGACTCCCGGGTGTAGATGAAGTTGTCGAGGCGGACCGACGAGAACGAGGACAGGAGCCGGTGGGAGTCCAGCAGCCCGAAGACGACCATCGCGTAGTGCTCGCGGGTCCGGTTGAAGAACGACCGCGCGTCGTCGACCACCAGGGTGACCCGCGGGTCCTGGTACGGCTGCTCGCGGTGGAGCTCGCGTCCCAGCCCGGCGATGCCGGGGTCGATCTCCACGGCCGTGATCCGGCGGTCGGTGCACCTGAGCGCCGCCGCCACGTCGTTGCCCGTGCCCGCCCCGACGATGAGGATGGGGCCGGGGGGCAGCGCCTCGGCGCCGCGGTAGGGGGCGTCGTAGAAGGCCCGCCACTCCGTCACGAACGCGTGCTCGTCCGGCGCCGGCCTCAGGTCCAGGATCATCTGGTGAAAGTCGGTGTTGACCGCGAGCACGTGACCCGCGGGCCGCTCCAGCTCCACCGCGCGCTGCGTCTCGTGGTCGACGAGCCGGGTGAGGGGCTCGACGGAGATCCGGTAGTACGGCGACCAGATGTGCCCCCGGGCCGCCGGCCGCGTCCACACCAGAACGACCCCCGCCAGGGCCAGAACGACCAGGGCGTCCCGCCTCCGCCGGGGAAGGAGGGCGAGCAGCGCGACAAACCCGATGGCGAACCAGACGGTCGGGCTCGTCTGCCAGTGGGACAGGAGGGCGAAGAGGCCGATTCCGGCCAGGCTGCCCGCCACCTCGATGCTGTAGGCCCTCAGCGGGGGGTGGGTCTTGAAGAGCCGGCCAATGTACTGCCCGAAGGCCACGAACAGCAGCGCCGTGGTGCCGTAGACCACGACGAGGATCACGCCGGCGGAGAGGACGCGCTCGGCGTCGGCGGCCGACATCCCCAGGCCACGGGGACCGCCCGCCCAGATGAGCTCGTCTCCCCTCCCGAGGTTCACGTGCCAGAAGCCCCCGAGCCACACCCCGAGCAGGGCCGCGAGTGCGGCCAGGGGGGCGATCAGCCTCTCCAGGCGCCAGCGGAAACGCGTCATCAAGGCGCCCGCGCCCAGGCCAAAGAAGGCCGAGATGAGGACGAGGTTCGCGAAGTACGCGACGATGCGGATGCTCGCCCCGAGCCAGCGGATGAGCACGAGCTCCCAGAAGAGGGCGGCCAGCCCGCAGGCGAACAGTCGGCCCGCGTTGGCGTCCAGCCATCGGGACGGCCTCGGGACGGAGTCGGCTTGGAAGAGATCGCTCATCTCGCGAGACCCCGGCGCGCCGTTGCCGCGGCCGGGGATGGTGCGTAGCATAGCCGAGCACGGGCAAAGACGCGGCCCGTGGGCACGGAGAGGAAGAGATGGACAGGACGGGATCGACGACGCTCACGACGGCGGCACTCGCCCTGCTGGCGCTGTGCCTCCCCAGCCCGCTCCGGAGTGCGCCTCCGGAGACCGTCCGCGAGGACCTCGAGGTCGAGCGCCTGGCCGAAGGGGTCTGGCTGCACACCTCGTACGAGGTCATCGAGGGCTTCGGTCGGACCCCGGCCAACGGCCTGGTGGTCGTGTCGGACGGGGAGGCCGCCTTCGTCGACACCCCCTGGACCGACGACCAGACCCGCGTCCTCGCGGCCTGGGTGCAGAAACGGCTCGGGGCCCGACTGACGACGGTCGTCCCGACTCACTCCCACCGCGACTGCATGGGCGGTCTCGAGACCGCCCACGACCTCGGGGCTCGCTCGTACTCCTCCGGCCGGACCGCCGAGATCGCCAAGCGAAACGGCCTTCCCGTGCCCCAGGAGTCCTTCGACAGTGAGCGCGATATCCCCCTGGGCTCCCGGGTCCTCGAAGCTCGGTATGTCGGCCCCGGCCACACCGTCGACACCATCGTGGTGTGGCTCCCGGACGTGCGGATCCTCTTCGGTGGCGACCTGGTGCGCTCGGCGGCGGGGCGGTCGCTGGGGTACACGCGGGAGGCCGACCTCGACGGATGGCCGGCCAGCGTCGAGGCGCTGCAGCGCGAGTACGGGGAGGCCACGCTCATCGTCCCCGGGCACGGCCGTCCGGGGGGTGGCGAGCTCCTGACCCACACGTTGGAGCTCCTGGCCAACCGGCCCCGGTAGTGTCGCGTCGCCGAGCTCACACGCCCATGGCCGCGAGCCCGAGACGGGCAACGGGCCGGCTCGGACTGCGCTAGACTGGCGCCGGGAGGGAGCCTTGTCCGACGACGAAGCCCCGAAGAGCGCCTACGAGCTGGCCATGGAGCGGCTGAAGCAGAAGGATCGCGAGGAGGGCATCGAGGAGCGCCCCCTCACCGACGAGCAGCGAGCGGAGATCGCCGAGGCCCGGAACCAGTACGAGGCTCGGGTGGCCGAGCGGAAGATCCTTCACCGAGATGCCTTGCTCAAGGCCCGGGATGCCGAGCAGATCGAGACCCTCGAGCAACAGTACCGTCGCGATCGGGAGCGGTTTGCCTCGGACCGGGACAGCAAGATCCGGAAGATCCGGGGCGACTGAACTGTTCGCGCGCCGGCCCCGCAGCCGCGTTGGGGGGGCGGTGGGTCTGCCGGGGAGGGAATCCGAGAAGCCGGAGGACGGGGAACGGAGAACGGAGACGGAGAACGGACACGGAAGATCTGACGAGCGACGCTCCAGGTGGCGCTCGTCAGATGACCCTGCCGTCGGGGATGATGCCGCCCTTGGGGATGATCACGATCCCGTCGCGAATGTAGTACCCGTCGCCGTCGGCCTCCTTCACCCCGGCCTCGTTGACCAGGCGCACGCCGCGGCCCACGCGGGCGTTCTTGTCCACGATGGCGCGCTCGACGACCGCGTCCTCCCCGATGCCCAGGGGGGGGACGCCCTCCGCCTTCGTCTTTTCGATCGTCTCGAGGGACTCGTAGAAGTCGGCGCCCAGGACCAGGCTCTCGCGGATGTGAGCGCCGCGGCCGATGCGGCTGCGGATTCCGATGACCGAGCGCTCGATCTCCGTTCCCATGACGATGCACCCCTCCGAGATCAGGGCTCGCCGGAGGGTGCAGTCCTCGACCTTGTTCGGAGGGAGAAAGCGCGGATGGGTGTAGACCGGCCTCTTGGCGTCGTAGAAGTCGAACGACGGGATCTCCTCGCAGAGATCGAGGTTGGACTGGTAGTACGAGGCGATGGTCCCCACGTCTTCCCAGTAGCCCTCGAAGAAGTAGGCCTGCACCCGCATCTCGTCGATGGCCCAGGGAATGACATGCCGGCCGAAGTCGATGAGCTGGGGGTCGGCCACCGCGGTCTCCAGGGCCGTTCGGCGGAAGAGGTAGATGCCCATCGATGCGAGGTAGACCTTGCCGTGGCCGGGAATCTCCGACGCGAGGTCGGGAAGGCGCTCCGGCCCCGGCTTCTCCTCGAAGTGCACGATCCGGCCCTCTCCGTCGACCTTCAGGATCCCGAATCCCGAGGTCTGCTCCGCCGGCACCGGGATGACCCCCACGGTGGCATCGGCGCTGCTTTGGCGGTGGGTCTTCTCCATCTTCCGGAAGTCCATCTGGTAGAGCTGGTCCCCGGCCAGGATGAGCACCTCGCTCGAGCGGTGCGAGCGATAGTGGCGTTGGGTCTGCCGCACGGCGTCCGCGGTTCCCTGGAACCAGTCGGAGCGCTCCTCGGTCTGCTCGGCAGCGAGGATGGTGACGAATCCGGGGCTGAAGTTGTCGAAGCTGTAGGTGAGCGAGACGTGCTTGTTGAGGCTCTCCGAGTTGTACTGGGTGAGAACGAAGATCCGGCGCAGGTTGGAGTTGAGGCAGTTGCTGATGGGAATGTCGATGAGACGATACTTCCCCCCGATGGGCATGGCCGGCTTCGACCGCTTGTGGGTGAGCGGGAAGAGGCGGGTTCCCCGCCCGCCTCCCAGGATGACGGCGAGGGCATCGTTCATGACGTCGGCATTCTCCCACGCCCCGGCGACGGGGTGTCAAGGAAACGGTCGTTTCTGCTAGGCTGAGCGTCCCATGTCGGAGCCGCTCGCCGAACCGCCCCGCCGACCGGGCTTCGTGCGCCGCGCCGCCGCTGGTGCCTGGCACGTTCCCGCCGGGTTCGGCATGCTCCTGCGCAGCCCCCGCCTGTGGCCCCTGGCCGCCCTCCCGGTGGCGCTCGCCCTGATCCTGGTCCTCCTCGGGGCCGTGCTCGGCATCTTCCTCATTCCTCGCGTGGAAGCACTGTTCGCCCCCACCCCCGGCACCCGTCCGGTGTGGATCGAGCTCCCGGCCAGCCTGCTCCTCTGGACGGCGGTGGTCGGCAGCGGCGTCTTCCTCGGCCTCGGCGTCGCCCTGCTGCTGGCGTCGCCGGCCCTCGAGCAGCTCTCACGCCAGGTCGAGGCGCGGGTCCGTGGGTCCGTCATCGAGTCCAGTCGGGGCCTGGTCTGGGAGCTCGCCCAGTCACTCCGCGGCGGGTTCTACTTCCTTCTCGCCGCCCCCGGCGTCTTCCTGCTCGGATTGATCCCCATCATCGGACCCTTCCTCTCGATGCTGTGGGGAGGACGAGCAGTGGCCTACCAGATGACGGATTCCGCGCTGACTCGTCGGGGGCTGGGCTTCAAGGGCCGGTGGCGATGGCACCGCGAGTGGCTTCCCGAAAGCCAGGGCTTCGGCGTGGCCGGGATGGTGGGACTCCTCGTCCCCTTCGCGAACCTGCTTCTCGCTCCCGCCCTCGTGGCCGGAGGGACGCTCCTGGTCCTGGCCCTCGAGCCACTGTCCTCCGAGCCCGCCACCAACGGCGACGCCGGCCCCCGAGGCGGGCCGGCCGACGGCCCGCTCGAGGGGGAAGACGACGCGGCCTAGAGACTGACGCCCTTCGTGTGCCGGCGGATGTTCGGCTTCTCCGGCTCCGGCAGGACCACCTCGACGTCGAGCGGCTTCTCGTCGCGAAGGAGCTGGACCGACAGCGAGCGGCCGGCTTCGGCGGCGCCCACGGCCTTCATCAGGTCTCCGGCGTCGTGGATCGTCTTTCCGTCCACCTCGAGGACGACGTCTCCGGCCCGGATGCCCGCCTCCGCCGCTGGAGTGTCCTCCCCCACCGAGGAGACGAGCACGCCCTCGTCGGCGGAGAGCCCGAAGTAATCCGCGAGCTGACCCTCGATCTCGAGGAAGCGGATACCCAGCCGCGGACGTCGCGGGCTCCAGGCCATGGTGAAGTCGTGGTCGCCATCGCCGTGCCATTGGAACACCTGTGGACCCACGGCGTGAGGAAGGCCGTGAGGGACGTCGACCTCGACGTCGAAATCCTCCAGGTCGGGAACGAAGACGTTCTCGTCCCCGAGGAGTCCCTGGTGGATCCGGTGGGGGCTCTCGTCGAGAGTCGCGGTGAGCGTCTTCGTGGCTCCCCCGCGCCTCACCTCGACGTCCACCGACCGACCGGCGGGCGTCTCGCGGACGAGGCGGGTCAGCTGCCGGACGCTCCGGACCGACTCCCCGTCGAAGCGCGTGATGACGTCGCCGTCCTGGATGCCGGCCTTCTCCGCGGCGCTGTCGGGCTCGACGGTCTGGACCTTCGCCCCTCGTGTCCCGTCGTCGACCTCCTCGAGGCCGACCCCGAGGAAGGACCCTCCGCCAAACCGGACGATCTCGACTCGCTTCTCGATCCTCTTGCCGTCGTCCGTCTCGTCGACTTCCTTCTCCCCGGCGCGCACACCACCGGGGCCGAGAGTGAAGCCGCAGACCAGCAGGGCACCGATGCCTGCCGTCAGGGCCGCCGAACGCTTCATGAGACCTCCTTCACGTTGCCGTTGACACCCCTTGGACGCAGGGCGGGCCCGAAAGGTCGGCGGGGCAGTGGGGTCAGGTCTTGTGTATTGCGTGCGGTCTCTGAGCTGATGCAAAACGCAAGACCTGACCCCTCGAGTCCCTAGTGCAGCGACGTGCCGCCTCCGGAGGACCTCTCGAGGACGTGGAACTCGAGGATCTCCAGAAGCCGCCCGTAGCGGGCCTCGAGGGTGTCGCAATCGAGGAGCGACTGCTTCTCGACCGGGCTCAGGCCGAGGCTCTGGCAGAGGGCGTTGACGAGGAGCTCGTGGGGCAGCTCGCCCTGGAGCACCAGGCTCCTGGGCCCGTCCGCGGCCTGCGCGATCGTGGCCAGCACCTGCTTGCGCAGGCGGTCGAGGGCGGCCTCGTCCCCGGGGTGGTCGGAGAGCGTCGCGACCGTGGCCAGACGGTAGGGCTCTCCCCCGTGCTCCTCCAGGACGCGGAAGCGCGACCGGGCCCGGAGGACGATGTTGTAGCGGCCGTCCTCGAGGCGTTCGTGCTGGTCGATCGTCCCGGAGCAGCCGACCGGGTAGATCGGGGGACGCCCTTCGTACTCCTCTTCCCAGCCCGGCTTGAGCAGCGACATTCCGATGGAACGATCGCTGGCGAGGGCATCCGCGACCATCTTCCGGTAGCGGGGCTCGAAGATGTGCAGGGGCAGCGGCATTCCCGGGAAGAGGACGGTGTCGGGGAGGGGGAAAAGAGGAAGGAGCAGGGACGAGCTCTCAGCCACGCTGGCCCCTCCCCTGCTCCTCGCACTGCACGGCGGACGTGCGGGGACTCGTCAGTGCTTCGCCCCGCCCTCCCCCGCCGGAGCCGCCTCGCCCTCGCCAGGCGTGAACGAGTGACCGCAGCCACAGGTCGACTGGGCGTTGGGGTTCTTGATGGCGAAGCCGCCGCCCATGAGGTCTTCCTTGTAGTCGACCTCGGCGCCTTCGAGATGACGCAGGCTCATCGGGTCGACGAACACCTTGACCCCCTCGGCCTCGATGACCTGGTCGCCCTCGCTGAGCTCGTCCAGGACCATTCCGTACTGGAAGCCCGAGCAGCCGCCTCCCTGCACGTAGATCCGGAGTCCGCCCTCGGGGAGGTTCTCCTTCTCCTGCTCGAGAATCCCCTTGACCTTGTCGGCCGCCTTCGTGGTCAGCGTGATCATGCCCGCATCTCTCCTGTCTGCCGTGAAATGACCGCCAGGACTCGACCCGAACGACCGAGCCCACCGGGTAGTCCCTTTATCCTAGACCATCTGGACTAATTTGTGAAGATTCGCCCCAGGACCGCACTCCGGCTCGCGCCCGGTTCTAAGTCCATTACAATGAAGGACCTTTCGGAGCCTCTGCCAAATTGACCTCGAGTGTCCCGCCTCCCCCGTCCCCCAGCGATCTCGTCGACCGGCTCCAGCTGTCGGGACTGCGGGGCCGGGGAGGGGGCTGGTTCCCCGCCGCGCGCAAGTGGAAGGCGGTGCGCGTCGAGGAAGGCGACGCGGTCGTCGTCGCCAACGGCGCCGAGGGAGAGCCGGGCTCGTTCAAGGACCGCTACGTCATGACGCGGCGAGCCGACGACGTGGTGCGCGGGCTGAGCCTCGCCGCCCGGGCGGTCGGAGCCCGCGAGGCCATTGTGTTCCTCAAGAGCTCGTTCGACGGCCCCGCCACCGCCCTCGCGGGTGCCCTCCGCTCGACGGAGCGCGACGGTCTCGAGGTGACGCTCCACCGCGGGGACGACAGCTACATCGCCGGCGAGGAGACGGCCCTGCTCGAGTCTCTGGAGGGGCGCCGGGCGTGGCCCCGCCCGAAGCCGCCGCTGCCCCCCGCGGTGGGGCTCGGGGGACGTCCCACGTTGGTGCAAAACGTCGAGACGCTGGCCCGGGTTCCGGCGGCGGTGGACGATCCGGAGGGCTTCCGGGCGTCCGAGACCACCTTCGTGACCCTCTGGGGAGACGTCCGACGGCCCGGTGTCTACGAGGTGCCCCTGGGCACGCCCCTCTCCCACCTCATCGAGAACCAGGGCGGGGGCGCCCCGGACGGAGTCGGCCTGGTCTTTCCCGGGGGCCCGGCGGGCCCGCCCCTGGGACCGGCCGATCTCCACACCCCGCTCGACCCGGAGGCTCTGCGCGACGCCGGCAGCGCGCTCGGCGCCGCGGCGCTGCTCGTCGTCGGCGCTTCCGCCTGCCCCCTGGCGGTCGCCGCGTCGGTGACGGCGTTCTTCGAACGCGAGAACTGCGGGCAGTGCCCGCCCTGCGCGGTGGGCACCACCAGCCTCGCCCGGATCTTCCGGGGACTGGAGAGCGGCGGGGCCCGTCCCCGCGATCTGCACGACCTCACCGATGTCGCCGGCTTCATGTCCCGTCACGGCTACTGCGCCCACTGTGGCTCGGCCGCCACCGTCGCCACCGGCCTCGCCCGGCGCTACTCCAGCGCGATCGACGTCCACGTGCGCGAGGGGCGCTGTCCGGACCCGGACCGGCGGCACCCCGACCCGTTCGCCCCCGGATCGCCCGAGCGAGTGACCCTCGAGAAGGCGGTCGAGGAGCAGCTCCAATGAGAAACGACATCATCGTCCTCATCCTCACGACCATGGTGTCGTTTCCCCTTGGCCTCGCCCTCGGACAGGCGTGGCTCCTGCCGGTGCTGAACGCCCTCCCGGTCTACGTCGTCCTGGTGCACCGGCTGCGCAAGGGTGAGCGCGGCGGCGCGGTGCGGACGGCGATCTGGTGGACCGCGGCCCTGGCGATCACGGGGACCACGTGTCTGGCCGTGTGGCCGGGCGAGACGGGAGGCCTGATCCTGGGCGGCCCGGACTACCAGACGCGGATGTTCGATTGGATCCGGACCGGCGGTGGGCCCGAGGGCAGCCTCAGCCTCTTCCTGCCCCGACAGCTCCTGCAGCTCGCGGTCTTCGCGGCCCTGAGCCTCGCCACCGCGAGCGCCCTGTCCATCGCCATGGGCGCGGTGATGCTCAACTACATGTCGTTCTACGTGGCTGAGCTCCTGAGGGCAGGGACTCCCCTCTGGGGAGTGGCCCTCCTGGGGTGGCAACCCTGGACCATCTCGCGCATGGCCGCCTTCTCCATCCTCGGGGTGGTCCTGGCCGAGCCCCTCCTCTCTCGCCTCTCCGCCTCGGCGCGGGAGAACCTCAGCGTCATCGGCCGGGCCCCCTACTACGTCGGCGCCCTGAGTGGCATCGCGGCGGGCTGGGTCCTCCAGGCCACCCTCGCCCCCCTCTGGGCCCGCTGGCTCCGCGCCCTCCTGCCCTGAGGGCCGGATTCCTTGCCGCTACCGGACCTCCCCTGTCCGGCCCTGTTCGTACAATGGCCCTCACATGGGCAATGAGCCGATACCCGCGCCGCTCGAGCCCCCGGCGGGGACGGATCTTCACGCCGCCCTCGCACGCCTCGGGTACACCGCCTTCCGCCCGGGACAGCGCGAGGCGATCGAGACGCTCCTCGCCTCGCACCGCCTTCTCCTGGTGGCGCCCACCGGAGGCGGCAAGAGCCTGACCTACCAGCTGCCGGCCACGCTGCTCCCCGGCACGACCCTCGTCATCTCTCCCCTGATCGCCCTGATGAACGACCAGGTCCAGGCCCTCGAGGCCCGGGGCATCGCCGCCACCTTTCTCTCGGCGACACTCGAAGGCGAGGAGGTGCGCCGGCGCATGGCCCGGACCGCGGCGGGCGCGTTCAAGATCGTCTACGTGGCCCCCGAGCGGCTGGCCTTCCCGGGGTTTCGAGCCCTGCTCCGGGACATCGAGATCCCCCTCGTCGCGGTGGACGAGGCCCACTGCATCAGCGAGTGGGGCCACGACTTCCGCCCCGACTACCTGCAGATCGGAGAGGTGATCGCCGAGCTTCGGGCCGCGCGCGTCCTCGCCTGCACCGCGACCGCCACCCCCGTCGTCCGCGACGAGATCCTGGAGCGACTCGGCCTCGGCCCCGACACGCCCCAGGTGGTCCGGGGCTTCGCGCGGCCCAACCTGGCCCTGCGCGCCACGGAGGTGACCGACGGGCGAGACCGCGCCGCGCACGTCGACGCCCAGCTGGCCGAGGCCCTGGGCCAGCCCGGCGCCGACCGGGGCGTGGCGATCGTGTACTGTCCCACGCGGCGCGGCGCCGAACGGGAGGCCACCCGCCTGGCCGACCGGGGCTGGCGGGCGATGCCCTACCACGCCGGGCTCACCGCGGAGAAGCGGGCGGAGGCCTCTCGGGTGTTCTCCGAGGGGACGGTGGAGGTGATCGCGGCGACCGTCGCGTTCGGGATGGGGATCGATCGCCCCGACGTGCGGACGGTGATCCACCTCGCCCCCCCGGGCTCGGTCGAGGCCTACTACCAGGAGGTCGGGCGGGCGGGCCGGGACGGCGCCCCCGCCTGGGGCCTCCTTCTCGTGTCCCCCGGGGACATGGCGCTACGGCGCCGGCTCCTCGAGCACGGCGAAGGCGTCGACCCCGCCGCGCTCGAGCACAAGTGGAATCTCTTCCTCGAGCTCATGCGCTGGGCCGAGGGGGGCAGCTGCCGCCACGACGCCATACTCCGCTACTTCGGCGACGAGGCCGAGACGCTGTCGGGCTGCGGCCGCTGCGACGTGTGCGAGGGTCTGTCTGGCGATGGCGCGGCCGGAGACCCGGAGACGGTCACCCTCGTGGTGCGAAAGGCCCTGAGCGCGGTGGCCCGGACGCACGAGCGATTCGGCCTCACCGCCGCGGTCAAGCTGCTCCGGGGAGTGGCCGACCCGAGGCTCTCCCGCAGCGGGCTCGACCAGACACCCACCTTCGGAGCGCTGAGCGAGCACTCCGAGGAGTGGCTGCTCAAGCTGCTCCGGCGGTGCGTCACCGCGGGCTGGGTCGACTTCACCTCCGGGGATCGGCCCATGGTGAGGCTGACCAGCGCCGGGCGGGCGGTGATGAAGGCGGAGAGGCCGGCACGGCTGCTTCTCCCCTCCACCGCGGACCGCAGCCGGGCGACACCCCGCGCCCCGTCGCGGCGACGCACGGCGGCCGTGCCCGTCGACGACGGCGCGGTCGACCCGGAGCTCTTCGAGGCCCTGCGCCGCCACCGGCGGCGGCTGGCCCGCGAGCAGGGTGTGCCGCCCTACGTCGTCGCCGGCGACCGGACGCTGCGCGAGATCGCGGCCACACGACCGGCCAGCCTAGACGAGCTGTGCGCCCTCTACGGGATCGGCCCGGCCAGGGTCGAGAAGTACGGCCCGGGGTTCCTCGAGGTCGTCGCCCGGACCGCGGGCGGCCCGTGGGCGGCGTCGACCTCTCTCGGACACACCGATCCGGACGCCCGGTGAGCCCTTGGCGTGGCAGAATGGACCGGTGGTCGCCTGGCGAGCAGGTCTCGCCCGGCGCCGCATCGGTGCAGCATCAGCCGATGGTGACGCTCTATTGAACGCAAGGAAACTCGAATACATGAAGATCCATTCCGTACGCACATTCCTGATCCTGCTTGCCGCCTGCGCTCTCGTCGCCCCGCTGGCCGTCGCCGGCGCGGCCGAGGTCGTGGGCACCTGGGACGCGGTCGCCGTCACCCCCGATGGTGACCTGCCCGCCCTGCTCACGATCACCGAGAAGGAGGGCGTGCTCGAGGCCACGATGGACATCGGTGGCACGGAGCGCCGCATCGAAGACGAGAAGCTGGAAGGCGACGTCCTCACCATGACCGTGATGTACGACGGGGCCCCCTACGAGGTGGAGCTGAAGGTCGACGGCGACACGATGGAAGGCACCTACACCGGCGCCGCCGCCTCCGGAGAGCTCACCGCGAAGCGCCAGCCGTAGCCGCGTTCGAGGGCTCGTCGGGAAGGGGCGCCCGCTTCTCCTCGACGAGCCTTCCGTGTCTCAAGACGTCGAGCGATCCCCATCGACGCCCCCCGGAGATCCGGTAGCGTCACCAGCGGAGGAGGCACCCATGGACGACTCGCGGCTGCGACGAGACCTGCTCGAGCTCCTCGGCGGCGGCAGCGCCCACGTCGGGCCGGACGCGGCGTTCGCCGGCGTGCGATCGGAGCACCGGGCCCACCGCTCGGGCGGTGAAGGCCGCACGATCTGGCAGCTCCTCGAGCACCTGCGGATCGCCCAGGAGGACATCCTGCGGTACACCCTCGATCCCGGCTGGACGTCACCGAAGTTTCCCGAGGGGTACTGGCCGACGATCGAGACCCCCACCGAGGAGCAGTGGCGGGCGTCACTCGAGGCCTTCGGCCGGGACCTGGAGGAGGTGAGGGCCCTGGTCTCGGACCCCGAGCGCGACCTCACGGCCGAGATCCCCCACGGCGCAGGACGGAGCTACCTGCGCGAGGTGCTCCTCGTGGCCGACCACAACGCGTATCACCTGGGGCAGGTGGTGGAGATTCGGCGCCGCCTCGGCGCGTGGACCTGACGCCTCCGTCCACGGGCCGGGTTTGACCCTCGACGAGGGCGACCCTATACTCCGCTCCACGATGCCTCAGGTTCCGAGCCACACCGCCAACCGAAAGCGGGCTTCTCGAAAGCGCGTGCCCCTCGTCGGCGGGGCGGCCTCGAGCACCTGAAGGTCTCAGCCAGAGCAGCAACGGCCACCACGACCCGCCGACGCGGCCCCGGAGCCGCCGGCGGGTTTCGTGCGTTGAGTCGACCCGGAGCGACGGCCAGGGGGAGCGCGGGAGGGCGAGGGTGAGCAAGAAGGAAAGGAAGCGCGCGATGGTCGTGATGAAGTTCGGAGGAACCTCGGTCCGGGACGTGGACGCGGTGCGCCGCGTGGTGGAGATCGTGGGGCGGGAGAAGCGGCCCCGGGTGGTGGTGGTGTCGGCCCTGGCCGGCGTCACCGACGGACTGCTCGACATCGCCGGCCAGGTCGAGAGCGGCGAGGGGACGGCGGCCCAGGATGCGGTCCGTGGGCTCCGACGGCGCCACGAGGAGATGGCGCCCCTCGTCCGAGACCCGGAGCAGAAGGCGGCGCTCCTGGCCGAGTTCGATGACCGCTTCGACGAGCTCGAGGCCATCGTGCACGCCCTGGCCGTGGTCGAGGAGGTGTCCCCCCGCTCTCGAGACACCATCGTCTCGTTCGGAGAGCTCACCAGCAGCCGGATCGTTGCCGCTGCCCTCGAGGACGCGGGGATCCCCTCCCGCGCCGTCGACCCCCGCACCGTGCTCGTGACCAACGGCGAGCACGGCAGCGCGCAGCCCGATCTCGAGGCCACCGACGCGCGCCTGCTCGAGAAGGTGAAGCCGCTGCTCGACCAGGACATCGTGCCGGTGCTCGGCGGCTTCGTCGGCGCGAGCACCGCCGGCCTCACCACGACCCTGGGCCGGGGAGGGTCGGACTACTCGGCCGCCCTCTTCGGGGCCGGTCTCGGGGCCGAGGAGATCCAGATCTGGACCGATGTGGACGGCATGCTGACCGCCGACCCCCGGATGGTTCCGGGCACCCGGGTGGTGCCCCACCTCTCCTTCGACGAGGCGGCCGAGCTCGCCTACTTCGGGGCCAAGGTGCTCCATCCCAGCACGATCCTCCCCGCGGTGCGTCGCGACATTCCGGTGCGCATCCTGAACTCCCACCGGCCCGAGGCGCCGGGGACCCGCATCACCCGGTCTCCGGCCCCGGGGGTGGCCGGCCCCACGGCCATCGCCTGCAAGCGGGGCCAGACGCGCCTCGACATTGCCTCCACCCGTATGCTGGAGGCCTACGGCTTCCTGAGGCGGGTCTTCGAGGTTTTCGAGCGCTACCGGACGTCGATCGACGTGGTGACGACCTCCGAGGTCAGCGTGTCGGTGACCATCGACGACCGCCGTGCCCTCGACGCCATCGTGGCCGACCTCTCGGAATTCTCGGAGGTCTCGAGCGAGGACGGGATGGCCATCGTGTGTGCGGTGGGCGACGGGCTGCGCCGGGACCCGTCCCTGGCCACGCGGATGCTCGGGGCCCTGGAGGGCCTGCCCCTGGTGATGGTCTCCCAGGGGGGCTCCCGGCAGAACATCACCGCGGTGGTGCGCGACGGTGACACGGCGAGCGCAATGGAGCGGCTCCACCGACGCTTCTTCGAGACCGGGGACTCAACCCCAGCCAGCGCCTGAGGAGGGGCCATGCGACTGCTCATCGTCGGTCACGGCAGGGTGGGACAGCTGGTCGAGAGGTTGGCGCCGGACTACGGCTTCGAGGTGGCCGGGATCCTCGAGATCGAGCAGAACCCCGACGGCAGCGGGGTGACCCTCGAGAGGTGCCGGGAGGTGGACGTCGCCGTCGACTTCTCGACCGCCGAGGCGACGCTGGCTACGGTGCCGCGCCTGGCCGAGGCCGGGGTCAATCTCGTCGTCGGCACGACCGGCTGGCAGGAGCGCGAGGCCGAGGTCCGGGGAGCGGTGGAGGGCGGCGGCGTGGGGGCGGTGGTCGCGGCCAACTTCTCCCTCGGCGCCAACCTGATGAGCGCGCTGGTCGGGACCATGGGCCGGCTCCTCGCCGACAAGGAGGCCTACGGGGCCTGGATCCACGAGGCGCACCACAAGGCCAAGGTCGACTCGCCCTCGGGCACCGCGCTGATGCTGAAGCGCGCCCTCGAAGCCGCGGGCTACGGCCTCGCCGTCGACGTCTCGTCCACGCGCGCGGGCTGGGTCCCGGGGACCCACTCCGTGGGATTCGACGGTCCCGCCGAGAGCCTGACCCTGACCCACGCGGTGCGGGACCGGGCGACGTTCGCCCACGGGGCCCTGGAAGCGGCGCGCTGGGTGAAGGGGCGGAAGGGATGGTTCACCATGCGGGACGTCCTGGGTCTGGGAGAATAGCGAAGAAAGCGAGGATGATCATGCGAACCCCCCTCACCGGGTGCGGCACGGCGCTGGTCACGCCCTTCGACTCGTCGGGCGCCGTCGACGAGGCCGCGGTCCAGCGCCTCGCCCGCCGGCAGATCGACGCCGGGATCCACTTCCTGGTGCCCTGTGGCACCACCGGGGAGACACCCACCCTCTCCGCCGCCGAGAGGCGCCGCGTGGTGGAGCTCGTGGTCGAGGAAGCGCGGGGCCAGGTGCCGGTCCTCGCCGGCGCCGGGGGGTACGACACCGCCGGGGTGGTCGAGGCCGCGAAGTCGATGCACGCGGCCGGGGCCAGCGCCCTGCTCTCGGTCACGCCCTACTACAACAAGCCGACTCCCGAAGGCCTGTTCCGACACTACTCGGCCATCGCCGAGGCCACGCCGCTTCCCATCGTCGTATACAACGTCCCGGGGCGGACGGGCTGCAACGTCACCCCGAAGACCCTGGAGCGCCTCGCCACGATCCCCACGGTGGCCGCGGTCAAGGAGGCCTCGGGAAACATGAACCAGATCAGCGAGGTCTGCCGCACGGTTCCACCCGACTTCATCGTGCTCTCGGGCGACGACGCCATGACCCTGCCGGCGATGGCGGTGGGGGCCCGGGGCCTGATCTCGGTGGCCTCCAACGAGGCCCCCGCGGAGATGGCCCAGCTCGTGGAGGCCGCGGAGAAGGGCGACTACACCGACGCCCGCGGGCGGCATCAGCGCCTCCTCCCCCTTCTGTCCGCCAACTTCCTCGAGTCCAACCCCATCCCGGTCAAAGCGGCCATGGCCCTCATGGGCTTGCTCGAGGAGTCGTTCCGGCTCCCCATGGTGCCGCCGAAGCCGGAGACGCGACAGCAGCTGGCCGAGGTGCTCGGAGACCTCGGTCTCCTCCCCGCCGGGGCCCGCCGATGAGCGCGGGACTCGACGAGCTCCGCCGGACGATCGAGGAGCTCTCGGCGGCGGGCGACGGGGCCGACGCCGCCGCCGCCCGCGAGGCCTTCGGCGCGCTGCGCACCGCGCTCTCGGAGGGAACGGCCCGGGCGGCAGAGCCGGCCCCCGACTCGACCACCGGGTGGCGCGTCAACGAGTGGGTGAAGCGGGGAATCCTCCTCGGGTTTCGGTACGGGAGCCTCGCCGACGCCTCCATGGACCACGGGCGTCTCACCTTCTTCGACAAGGACACGCTCCCGCTGAAGCCCCTGGACCTGGCCTCGGGCGTGCGCATCGTCCCCGGTGGCTCCGCCGTCCGCGACGGAGCCTTCCTCGGGCGCGGGGTGATCGCCATGCCGCCGATGTACGTCAACATCGGGGCCTACGTCGACGAGGGCACGTTGATCGACTCTCACGCGCTCGTGGGCTCGTGTGCCCAGGTCGGCAAGCGCGTCCACGTCAGCGCCGCCGCGCAGATCGGTGGGGTGCTCGAGCCCATCGGGGCCATGCCGGTGATCGTGGAGGACGACGTCCTCGTCGGCGGCAACACCGGCCTCTACGAGGGTGCGGTGATCAAGAATCGCGCGGTGATCGGGGCGGGCACCGTGCTCACGGGCTCGACGCCGGTGTACGACCTCCCCCACGAGCGGATCCTCCGGCCGGAGCCCGGAGCTCCCCTGGTGGTCCCCGAGGGGGCGGTGGTCGTCCCCGGCGCCCGCGCGGTCACCGTGGGGGCGGGGCGCGATTGGGGGCTCGCCCTCGCGACCCCGGTCATCGTGAAGTACCGGGACGAGAAGACCGACGCCCGCACCGAGCTCGAGAAGTGGCTCCGATGAACACCCTCGATCTTGCCCGCCGCCTCGTCGACATCGACTCGACGACCGGGCGGGAGGGCGAGGCCTGCCGCTGGCTCGCCGACCACCTGCGGGCGCGGGGCTTCACGGTGACCGAGCAGCCGGTGGACGGGGACCGGGTCAACCTCACGGCCTTCCTCGACCCGAAGCCCGACGTGGTCCTCTCCACCCACATCGACTGTGTGCCGCCCTTCTTCCCGAGCCGGGTGGCTGACGGGCGGCTCCACGGCCGGGGCGCCTGCGACGCCAAGGGCATCCTCGCCGCCCAGGTCACTGCCGCGGAGCGCCTGCTCGACGAGGGGGAGGAGCGGGTGGGCCTCCTCTTCGTGGTCGGCGAGGAGCGGGGCAGCGACGGAGCGGCCGCCGCAAACACCGTCGCCCCGGGATCACGCTACCTCATCGACGGCGAGCCCACCGACAGCCGCCTCGGCGCGGCGACGCGCGGCGTGCTTCGGGTGAAGCTGACGGCCGAGGGCCGGGCCGCGCACTCGTCCCAGCCCGACCTCGGCGTCTCCGCCATCGACAAGCTCGTGGACGCGCTCGTGGCCCTCCGTGCCCTCCCCTTGCCCTCGGAGCCGGATCTCGGGACCACCTTCTACGTGGTCGGTCTCGTGTCCGGAGGCATCGCCCCGAACGTCGTTTCCCCCGCGGCGGAGGCGGAGCTCAACTTCCGGACGGTGGGCCCGGGCGCGGACGTCCTCGAGAGCCTCGCTCCCGTGAGGGAGCATGTCTCCGTCGAGCAGGTCCTCGAGGTTCCGCCCGTTCGCCTCCACACCCTGCCCGGCCTCGAGAGCGCGGTCTTCGCCTTCACCACCGACATCCCGCTCCTGACGCGCTGGGGCCGTCCCCTGCTGTTCGGACCGGGCTCGATCCACGTCGCCCACACCGGGGACGAGAGCATCGAGATCGCCGAGATGGAAGCGGCGGTGGACACGTACGCCGGGTTGGCGAGAGCGCTGCTGGCCGAGGAGGGCTGAGCCCCGCCGCCGTCTCTCCCGCCCCGGGCCCGGCCGCGCTTCGTTCTCGGCCCGGGCTGTGCTTCACTTCTGACCATGGATCCTGCGCACGACGCCGAGGAGGCCCGGCTCCGTCCCACCTACGCGGTGGTGAGCCTCTCTCGGCTGCGGGCGAACCTGGCCGCGGTCAAGAGGCACGTGGCCCCGTCCCGGGTGATGGTGATCTTGAAGGCGAACGCCTACGGGCACGGGCTCGAGGCCGTCGCGCGGTGCCTGGCGCCCCAGGCCGACGCCTTCGGCGTGGCCCTCGTCGAGGAGGGCATCACCCTCCGCCGCCTCGGCATCGAGAACCCGATCCTGGTCATGGGAGGGATCTGGACTCGACAGATCCCCCTGTTCCTCGAGCACGGGCTCACCTTCACCGTCCCCTCTCTCGCCCGCCTCCGCGACATCGAAGACGCGGCCGCCACCCACGGGAGCACGGCCCGGGTGCATCTCAAGATCGACACCGGGATGGAGCGGATCGGGGTGCATCACTACCACGCGGAGAGCCTCCTGGAGGCCGCCGCCCGCTCTCCCCACGTCAACGTGGAGGGCGTCTACTCCCACTTCGCCAACGCCGACGCAGAGGACCTCGCCGACACCCGGAAACAGCTCACCCGCTTCGAGGAGGCCCTGGCGTTCTACGAGCGCCAGTCCCTGCCGACGCCCCAGCGCCACATCGCCAACTCGGCGGCACTCCTGCGCCTGCCCGAGAGCCACCTGGACGTGGTGCGGGCGGGAATCCTCCTCTACGGGGTCTATCCGCACGCCGGAGCGCCCCGCACGGTGGAGGTCCAGCCGGCCCTGGCCTGGAAATCCCGGGTCGTCTTCTTCAAGGTCACCGAGCCCGGCCACCCCGTCAGCTACGGGGGCACATGGTCCAGCGACCATCGAGTGAGGATCGTCACGGTGCCGGTGGGCTATGGCGACGGCTACTTCCGGAGCATGTCGAACAAGGCCGAGGTCCTCCTGCGTGGCCGCCGGTACCGGCAGGTCGGGCGGATCTGCATGGACCAGGTGATGGTGAACATCGAGTGGGGCACCGGCTACAACGGCGACGAGGTGATCCTCATCGGCGAGCAGGGAGACGAGCGGGTCACCGTGGAGGAGCTGGCGCAGTGGGCCGGCACCATCCCCTACGAGATCCTCACCGCCATCAACGACCGCGTGCCTCGGATCTACGAGCCCTGATCCCGGGCGGCCGCCTCCCGTCCACTCGACGACGGGCGGGAGAGCGACTGAGCGCACTCTCTGGGTTCTGCCGTCACGCAAAGTGGCTAGGCACGCCCTCCCGGAGGTCAATGGGCCGTGTTTTCGTCTGGATCGCTCTCCCGGCGAGGTGGTAGCATCGAGTACCCCGTCCCTTCCGGGAGGTCCGTGAACGGGAGGACCGTCCCATGAGCCGAGCCGCGACGAGAACAATCCTGGTGGTCGTCGTGTCGCTGGCGACGGCCGCGCTGCTCACCTCACCGGCCACCGCGCAGGGCTGGGGACGACGCGCCTGCCTCGCTCCCAACGGTGTCGACGACACGGTCGAGCTGCAGTCGGCTCTCGAGCGCTGCTCCGGGGGGTCGTCCCGGTGCACGGTCAGGCTCTGCCGGGGGGTCTTTCGGACGTCGCCCGTGCGTGTCGGCGACTTCCGGGGCGTTCTGCGCGGGGCGAGGCGAGGGCGCACCGTGATCCAGGCGCTGCCGGAGCTGCAGGTGAACAACAACGTGCCGTACTGGCACGACGATCCTCTGGACCCCGGCCTCGACCCGTGGCCATACCTCGTGCAGTTCATCGGCGGTCGGGGCGAGATCCGCGACCTCACGATCGAGATCCCGACCCCACCGGCGGGAGACCGACCGACCCGGGGCTGGCACGAGATGGAGATCGAGGGCGCGGACCCGACCTTGGAGCTGGGCGGCGCCATCCTGATCACCGGCCGGGATCCCGTCGCGTTCGAGGTGAGCCGGGTTCGCGTCGTCGCCGGCTCGGACCCCGAGAGCTACCTGGACACGACGCTCATCTCCGGCGTCTCCTTCCGAGGGCTCCTCTTCAACCCCGCCGATCCCGGCACCTTTCCCGTCCACCCGGTGAGGGGACAGTATCGGCTCTCGGAGAGCGAGCTCACCGGCATGGTGAGCGGGACCCAGCTCGGGGAGCTGGAGGGCGCCGAGGTCGAGATCACACGCAGTGACTTCCAGTCCCTGCTGGCGGTGGACGTCCTCGACGGGAGCCGCTCTCGGGTCAGCGTCAACGGCAACCAGTGGGATGCCGGCTTCGTCGGGGTCCAGGTGATCTTGAACGTCGACGGGGAGCCATCGCAGGGCAACACGTTCCTCGTGTCCCGGAACCGGGGGACGGTCGGCTCCTACTTCGGCTTCGGCTCCGGCGTCTACTTCGCGGATCCCTGGATCCTGCCCGTGCCCGGCGAATCCACCCTCACCGTCAGCAGCAACCGGGTGACCCTGGGAGACGGCGAGGGGGCGGCGGCCAGCGCGCTGGAGGCCTACGGTGCCGGCCAGGTCCGGGTGTGGGGCGATCGGTTCCAGGGCCGAGCGGCAACCGGAGTCAGGCTGGATCAGACCTCCGGCTGCCGCGTCTTCTGGAACGCGCTCAGCGGTCTCGACACCGGGAGTGGCCCTCACCTCGACCTCGGTCGCGAGACGAGTGCGTGCCTGGCCGTGGTGGGCGCGGAAGACATCGTCAACGACGACGGCACCGACAACCGGATCATCCGCCGCTAGCCGGGGGATCCCGGGACGCTCCCGGGCCTCTCCCCGCGTTCGAAATCGGTAGCCGCGAGGCCTCGTGTCGGAGCATCATTAGGACCGGTGCGGACGCCGACGTACGCTGGCACGGCGAGTGCACCCCACGTCGCCGGCGTGCGGGGTTCGATCTGAGGCACAGCCAGGAGTCGAGGAGGGAGCCATGGCCATCATCACGATTTCGCGCGGGTCGCTCAGCGGGGGCCGGAGCCTGGCGCGGTGCCTCGGAGCCAACCTGAACTACCGGGTCGTCAGCCGCGAGGATCTGGTGGAGGAGGGCGCCAGGAGGTACGGGATCGACGAGAAGACCCTCCAGAAGGGCCTGGAAGAGGCGCCCCGCTTCTGGGACCGCTTCCGGGTGGACCGGCGCATCTACGTGAGCGTGGCCCAGGCCAGCCTGTGCCGCCTGGTCCAGAGCGACGACGTGGTCTACCACGGCCACGCCGGGCACCTGCTCCTCCGGGGTGTCGGCCACGTCCTCCGCGTGCGCATCATCATGCCCATGAACCAGAGGATCCCCCTGGCCGTTCGAGAGCACGGGCTGTCCGAGGGAGCCGCCGAAGGCTTCATCCGCAAGCGAGACGAGGAGCGGGCCTCCTGGACCCGGTTCCTCTACGGCATCGACTGGCTGGACCCGGTCCTCTACGACATGACCATGAACCTCGAGAAGTTCACCATCGAGGGCGCCTGCTCCGTCATCGCGACGATGGTGGGACGCCCGGAGTTCGAGGTCACCGACGAGAACCGGCGCCAGCTCGCCGACCTCGAGCTCGCCTCCCACACCCACGCCACGCTCTTCCTGAACCCCAAGATCGCCGCGGCGGCGGCGAAGATCGACGTCAAGGCTCACGACGGGGTCGTGCACCTCTCGGGCATCCTCCCGGGCGACGCCCTTCTCGACGACGTCCTCAAGACCTGCCGGGAGCTCCCCGAGGTCCACGAGGTCCGGGCGGAGTGGCTCGGGGCCCGAGAGGAGCCCCTCTAGCCCGGGGTGCCCTCGCCTAGAACCTAGGCTCTAGAAGCTCTAGACCTTGTAGCGGGTAAAGCCCCTCCGCGCCACCCTTCGCGCGGCGGGATGGAGCGTTTCGCGCGCGTAACGCCCAGCGGTCGTGGCCCGCCGATCTTGCCGCTCCGCCACCCCCACGGGGCCCGTCGAGCCCCGTTCAAACGCTCCGAGGCAGCCGGTCGACTCCCTCGGGGAGGTGGCGTAGAGCTTGCTTCTCCTCCTCCGAGCAGCGGCATCGGACTGCAACGAGAGGCGCTGCCTCGGATAGAGCGACATTGATGATCTCCGCCCTGAATCACTCGCTGCGCGCCGAACGCGCCGCCCAGGTGTGCCGCCATCGGGCGGCGCCGGAGATCGGGCGTTTCTGCCGATCGACCAGCCGATGCCACGGAGGTGTCAATGCCAAGTTTCGTCAATCCTGAGAAGTGTGACGGGTGCAAGGCGCTGGACAAGACCGCCTGCCAGTACATCTGTCCCAACGACCTCATGGTGCTCAACGCCGACACCATGAAGGCCTACAACCGTGAGCCGGACATGTGCTGGGAGTGCTACAACTGCGTCAAGATCTGCCCGACGCAGGCGGTCGACGTCCGCGGCTATGCCGACTTCGTCCCCATGGGGGCGTCGGTCGTGCCTCTGCGGTCCACCGACTCGATCATGTGGACCGTCAAGTTCCGCAACGGAACCCTCAAGCGGTTCAAGTTCCCGATCCGCACCACCCCGGAAGGCAAGGCTGAGCCGTCCGGAGGCTTCGCTGAAACCGCCGACCTCCAGGGCCTCGCGCTGTCCGCGGAGCCCGAGGCCCTCGGTCTGCCCGAAGTCTGGACTCGGAAGTAGGGGAGGGAGAGAGGCATGAAAGACTTCGAAACCGTTGTCGTCGAGACCGATCTCCTGATCCTGGGAGGCGGGATGGCCGCCTGCGGCGCGGCCGTCGAGGCCGCCTACTGGGCCAAGAAGAACAACCTCAAGGTCACCATGGTCGACAAGGCCGCGGTGGACCGCTCCGGCGCAGTGGCGATGGGCCTTTCCGCCATCAACCAGTACGTCGGCCTCAAGGACGGCCAGAACACCGTCAAGAGCTACGTCGACTACGTCCGCAACGACCTCATGGGCGTCACCCGCGAGGACCTCGTCGCCGACATCGCCCGCCACGTGGACTCCTCGGTCCATCTGTTCGAGAAGTGGGGTCTGCCGATCTGGAAGGACGAGAGCGGCGGCTACGTTCACGAGGGTCGCTGGCAGCTCATGATCAACGGCGAGTCCTACAAGGTCGTCGTGGCCGAGGCCGCCAAGAACGCCATCGGCGCGGACAACATCTACGAGCGCGTCTTCATCACCGGCCCGATCATGGACGGTGACGTGTGCAAGGGCGCGTACGGGTTCTCCGTTCGTGAGAACAAGTTCTACGTCTTCAAGTCCCGGGCGACCCTGGTGTCCATGGGTGGCGCCGTTCACGTGTTCAAGCCCCGGTCCTCCGGTGAGGGCGCGGGCCGCGCCTGGTATCCGCCGTGGAACGCCGGCGCCTCGACGTACTTCACGCTGGCCGCCGGCGCCGAGATGACCTGCCAGGAAGTCCGCTTCATCCCGGTTCGGTTCAAGGACGCGTACGGACCGGTCGGCGCCTGGTTCCTGCTCTTCAAGTCGCGGGCGACCAACGCCTTCGGCGGCGAGTACATGCAGGAGCGCCGGCCCGAGCTGGCCAACTGGGGTCCCTACGGTCAGGTGAAGCCGATCCCGGCCAACCTGCGGAATTACCTCGGGATGCTGGACGTCCTCGAGGGCAAGGGTCCGATCTACATGCGCACCGAGGAAGCCATCAAGAAGATCGCCGACCAGACGCCCGATCCCAAGGCCTACAAGAAGAAGATGAAGGAGCTCGAGTCCGAGGCGTGGGAGGACTTCCTCGACATGACCATCTCGCAGGCCATCCTGTGGGCGGCCACCAACACCGCCCCCGAGGAGAAGTCTTCCGAGATCGCCGCGGCCGAGCCCTACTTCATCGGCTCGCACTCCGGCGCCTCCGGCGCCTGGGTGAGTGGTCCCAAGGACCTGGCTCCCGACGAGTACTTCTGGGGCTACGAGACGATGTCCACGGTCAAGGGCGTCTTCTGCGCCGGTGACGCTTCCGGTGCCTCGTCGCACAAGTTCTCCTCCGGCTCGCACGCCGAGGGACGTATCTCCGGCAAGTCGGCCATCCGGTACCTGGTCAACGAGAAGCCCGCCAAGCCCGAGCTCAGCGACGACGAGATCGAGAAGCTCAAGGCGGCGACCTACAAGCCCATGGCCAACTTCGAGGAGAACAAGGGCGCCTCGACCCAGGCCAACGTCAACCCGAACTACATCAGGCCGGACATGTTCATGCGTCGCCTGCAGAAGATCATGGACGAGTACGCCGGCGGAGTGACCGCCCAGTTCACCACTTCCAAGCCCATGCTCGACCGGGGCCTGGAGCTCTTGGACTTCCTTCGTGAGGATTCCGAGAAGCTCGGGGCCGAGGATCTCCACGAGCTCATGCGCTGCTGGGAGAACTACCACCGCATGTTCCAGGCCGAGGCCCACGTCCGCACCGTGCTCTTCCGCGAGGAGACGCGTTGGCCCGGCTACTACTTCCGGTCGGACTTCCCGAAGATCAACGAGGACGACTGGCACTGCTTCGTCAACTGCAGGTACGACGCGGCGACCGGGAAGTGGGACATGATGAAGCGGGACATCATCCCCGCCTTCAAGCCGGACGCCGAGCACGAGCTCGTCGGCGGCTAGACCGTACCGTTCGTGCCCCAGGCGCCCCGAGCTCGGGTGCGCCTGGGGCGTTTCTCTCACGGGCTTTCTTCGAAGGGGGATCGCATGAGCCCGAAATGCCCACACTGCGGCGAGTCGCTCCAGGCCTTCGCCGTTCCCGAAGAAGGCGGCTGGGACTCCTCGTTCCACGTCGCCTGCTTCAACGACGAGTGTCCGTACTTCGTACGAGGCCGGCGGCGGATGGAGGACGTCTACGGGGTCAAGGTGTCCTACCGCTACCGGATCGACCCCACCACCGGCCAGTCCTCACCCCTGGCCGTCTGGTCCATGGACGCCCTGAAGGACCGCATCCTGGACGCCGAGATCACCACCGACATCGGGCCGGCCGACCCGGAGTCCAGCGGGACCACGCCATGAGCGACAGCACCCCGGACGTTCCCCCCGATCTCGCCGACAAGCGCCGGCTGGCCGCGGACGAGAGCTTCTGCTTCGGCTGCCGCTCCGACCTGCCCTGCTTCACCCGCTGCTGCGCCAACGTCAACATCCTGCTCACCCCCGTCGACGTGCTCCGCCTGTCGCGCCGGCTCGGGATCACCACCACCGAGTTCCTCGACCAGCACGCCCTCCTGCCCATCACCAAGGACCTCCAGCTCCCGACGGTCATGCTCAAGATGAGCGACGCCGAGGACAAGCGGTGCTCCTTCGTGAGCGAGAAGGGCTGCGGGGTCTACGAGGACCGGCCCTGGTCCTGCCGGATGTACCCGGTGGCCATGGCCCTGCCCCCGGCCCGCGTTGGCGTCGAGCCGGAGCCCATGTACTTCCTCCTCGAGGACGACTTCTGCGAGGGGCACGGCGAGCCAAAGAGGTGGACGGTGGACGGCTGGCGCGAGGACCAGGACCTGGCCTCTCGCGAGGAGCTGGAGGCGGGCTTCCGGGAGATCGTGTCACACCCGTGGTTCATCGGCGGGACCCGCAAGCTGGACTCGAAGCGGATGGACATGTTCTTCACCGCCTGCTACGACCTGGACAAGTTCCGCACCTTCGTCTTCGAATCGACCTTCCTGGAGCGCTTCGACCTCGAGCCGGAGCTGGTGGACGAGCTGCGCGAGGACGACGACGCGCTCCTCCGCTTCGCCTTCCGCTGGCTGAAGCTCGCGCTGTTCGGCGAGCCCGTGCTCAAGGTCAAGGACTCCGCACGGAGAACCGCATGAGTGAAACCACACCCCAGCCCCTGCTGGTGGTGGGAGCGGGAATCGCCGGCGTCACCGCCGCGCTCGAGGCGGCCGAGGCCGGCCGCGACGTCGTCCTGCTCGAGAAGGAGGCCTCCATCGGGGGGCGCGTTCTTCAGCTCCACCACTACTTCCCCAAGCTCTGCCCCCCCTCGTGCGGGATGGAGATCAACACCCGCCGCCTGGAGCGCAACCCGCGGGTGCGGGTCCTGACCCGGAGCGAGATCCAGTCGGCCGAGGACGGGAAGGTCACGATCCGCCAGGCCCCGGCCTACGTGAACGACCGGTGCACGGCCTGCGGGAAGTGCTGCGAGGTCTGCCCGGCGAAGGTGGCGGATCCCCACGACCTGGGGATGAACGAGGTTCCGGCCATCCGGATTCCCCACCCCCACGCCTGGCCGTACCGCTACACCCTGGACCGGGAGGCCTGCCCCGACGGCTGCCGGGCTTGCGTCGACGCCTGTGCCTACGACGCCATCGACCTCGACGCGAAGGAGCGGGAGGAGACGATCGAGGTGGGCTCGGTGGTGGTGGCTACGGGCTGGCACGCGTATCCCCTGGACAAGCTCCCGGAGCTGGGCGGCGGCACGCTCCCCAACGTCATCTCCAACGTCCAGATGGAACGCCTGGCCTCGAAGACCGGGCCCACCGGCGGGAAGATCCAGCGACCCTCCGACGGAGAGGCTCCGAAGAAGGTGGCCTTCGTCCAGTGCGCGGGCTCGCGGGACCGCAACCACCTGCCCTACTGCTCCTCGGTCTGCTGCCTCGGCTCGTTCAAGCAGGCCCTCTACGTCCAGGAGCAGGACCCCGAGTCCGAGGTCGTCATCTACTACATCGACCGGCGGGCCTTCGGCCGCAACGAGGAGCTCCTGGCCCGCCTCGCCGGAGAGAAGGGGGTGCGGCTGGTGAAGGGCAAGGTCGGCCGCGTGGAGGCGGGCGAAGGGGGGGCGCTCAAGCTCCGGGCCGAGGACGTGGAGGCCGGTCGATTGATCGAGGACGAGGCCGACCTGGTGGTGCTCGCCACGGGGATGGTGCCCAACCTCAAGGACGGCGCACTGCCCCTGGGGCTCGAGCGGGACGAGGATGGCTTCGGTCTGGACAGCAACAAGGCCCAGGTCGCGGGAGTCGCTCGCCGCCCCGCGGACGTGGCGACCTGCGTGCGCGACGCCACCGGCGCCGCCGCGCGCGCGCTGGCAGCGGGGAGGGCGTGATGGAGCGAGTCGGCGTCTTCACCTGCAGTGGCTGCGGCATTGGCGAGGCCCTCGACATCGAGGCCCTCTCGAACGCCGCCGAGGATCCGAAACCCACCTGCACCGCCAGCCACCCGTGCCTCTGCGCACCGGAGGGGATGGCCAGCGTTCGCAAGGCCGTCGATGACGAGAAGCTCGAGGGCGTGATCCTCGCCGCCTGCTCGTCTCGCGCCAAGCAGCAGGAGCTCCAGCTCGATCGGGCCGGGACGATGGTCGAGCGTGTCAGCCTGCGTGAGCAGGTCGTGTGGTCTCACCCCCCCGGGGAAGAGGACACACAGGTGCTCGCCGAAGACCTGGTGCGGATGGGAATGGCCCGGGTCACCCGGGCGAAGCCCGCGACCCCCACCTCCGAGCCGGTGGAGACCGGAGTGCTGGTCGTCGGGGGCGGCGTGGCCGGGCTCGAGGCGGCTCGAGGGGCGTCCGGCCTGGGACACGAGGTCGTCCTCATCGAGAAGGAGGACACCCTCGGGGGGCGCACGAAGGGGCTGCGCTTCCAGACCCCGGGACGGCCTCCGTACGACGCCCTGGTCCCGAGCGGCCTTCCCGATCTCGTCGCCGCGGTCCACGAAGACCCGCAGATCAAGGTCCTCACCGGGGCGCGGGTGAGGGCCATCAAGGGCCAGCCCGGTCAGTTCGCGGTGGAGGTGGAGACTCCGGGCGGCGTCGAGAGCTTCAAGTCGGGGGCCATCGTCCAGGCCACCGGCGCACGGCCGTACGACGCCACGAAGCTCGGACACCTCGGGTACGGCTCCTCCTCGAACGTGATCACCTCCCACGAGCTGGAGGCCATGCTCTCCCGCGGAGAGCTGGGGTGCCCCTCGGACGGGAAGCTGCCGAAGCGGGTGCTCTTCATCCAGTGCGCCGGGTCCCGTGATCCCGAGCACCTTCCCTACTGCTCCTCGGAGTGCTGCGGGGTGACGCTGCGGCAGATCGCTACCATCCACAAGGACCACCCCGAGGTCGAGACGGCCACCGTCTACAAGGACATGAGGACGGGTGGCCAGCTCGAGCGCTTCTACCAGGCCGTGCAGACCCAGCCCGGCAGCCTCTTCACCCGCGGCGAGGTGAGCGCGGTCGAGGGCAACGGCCACCTCAAGGTCCACCTGAAGGAGTCCCTGCTCGGCGACGACGTCAGCCTGGACGCGGACCTCGTGGTCCTGGCGGTGGGCATGGTCCCCAACTCCGCCGACGGCGAGGCCATCCGCGCCCTTCGCGACGCGCAGCAGCGCACACAGAAGGGCGACTCCGAGGTCCAGAGGAAGGAAGCCCAGAAGGTGGTCGACGAGCTGAAGCACCACGAGGGCACCGAGATCCTCAACCTCGAGTACCGACAGGGACCGGATCTCCCGGTTCTGCGCTACGGCTTCCCGGATTCCCACTTCATCTGCTTCCCCTACGAGACCCGCCGCACCGGCATCTACGCCGCCGGCACCGTGCGGGCCCCGATGGACGCCGCCCAGGCCGCCGAGGACGGCTGGGGCGCGGCCATGAAGGCCATCCAGTGCATCGAGGAGGCGCGGCGAGGCGAGGCGGTACACCCCCGCTCCGGGGACCTCGGAGTGCCCGACTTCTTCCTCCAGCGCTGCACCCAGTGCAAGCGCTGCACCGAGGAGTGCCCGTTTGGCACGCTCAACGAGGACGAGAAGGGTACGCCCCAGCTGAACGCCCTGCGCTGCCGGCGCTGCGGCATCTGCATGGGCGCCTGCCCGGAGCGCATCATCAGCTTCCCCGACTACTCGGTGGACGCCACCGCCGCCGCGATCAAGGCGATGTCGGTCCCCGACGAGTTCGACGAGAAGCCGCGCATCCTCGCCCTCATGTGCGAGAACGACGCGCTCCCCGCCCTGGACGCGGCCGCCCTGGCGCGGACCCAGTGGAACCCCTGGGTGCGCGTCATTCCCCTTCGCTGCCTGGGCTCGACGAACCTCGTGTGGATCGCCGACGCCCTCTCGCGAGGGATCGACGGCGTCATCCTCATCGGCTGCAGGCACGGCGACGACTACCAGTGCCACTACGTGAAGGGGTCGGAGCTCGCCAACACCCGCCTGGAGAACCTCCAGGAGACCCTGACTCGTCTCGCCGTCGAGCCGGAACGGGTCAAGGTCGTGGAGCTGGCCCACGACGAGAGCGACCGGATTCCCCAGCTCCTCGACGAGTTCGCCGACGAGCTCGAGGAGCTCGGGGCAAGCCCATTGAAGGGCTTCTAGGGAGGGACCATGGCGTCGACATCAGCGATCGTATCCTCCCCGGCCTTCCGCCAGGAGCTGCTGAAGCGCGGCGGGGAGACGGCAGCGCGCTGCTACCAGTGCGCGACCTGCTCCAGCGTGTGCGAGCTGGCCCCGGACGAGGCTCCGTTCCCGCGCCGACAGATGCTGTGGACCCAGTGGGGGCTGGCCGACCGACTGGCCGGAGATCCCGCGGTGTGGCTGTGCCACCAGTGCAACGACTGCACCACCCACTGCCCCCGAGATGCCCGGCCGGGCGACGTCCTCCAGGTGGTCCGTGGTCTGGTCGTGGAGAGCCTCGCGTTTCCAGGGAGCCTGGGACGCCTGGTGGCGGGTGCCCGCTCCACCTGGCCGATCCTGTTCGGGGTGCCGCTGCTGTTCTGGATCGCTCTGCTCGCCGTGTCGGGGCACCTCCATCCCCCGGCGGATCTGCACGCCTACGACCAGATCGTGCCGCACTCGATGCTCTACTCGGTGTTCTTCCCCCTGGCCGGGTTCGTGACCCTGGCCGCGTTGGTCAGCGGACGGCGGTACTGGCAGATGATGGGGGCGGCGGCGCCACGGTCGAAGCCCTTCCTGTCCGGGCTGTGGGCCACCGGCGTCGACATCGCCACCCACAAGCGGTTCGCCAGCTGCGGCACCGCGCGCTTCCGCCGGATGGGGCACCTTCTGCTCTTCTGGGGCTTCGTGGGAGCGGCGGTCACGTCGGGGCTGCTGATCCTCGCGATCTACGTCCAGGGGTACGACCTGCCCCTTCCGCTCACGCACCCCTACAAGCTCCTGGGAAACGTGTCAGCCGTCTCGCTCGTGGTCGGGGCCGGCATCCTCGTCGCCGCCCGCCTCGGCGACAAGGAACGGGCCGGGGCCTCGACCGCGTTCGACTCGTTCTTCGCCACCGTGGTCGTCTGCGTGATCGCCACCGGGGTGCTGGTGGAGCTGGCGAGGCTGCTCGCCCCGAGGTTGCCCCCGGCGGCCGGGGTGGCGCTCTACGTCGTCCACCTCGGCGTGGTGACGACGCTCTTCCTGACGTTCCCCTACTCCAAGTTCGCCCACATGCTCTACCGGACGCTGGCGATGGTCCACGAGCAGGCGGTGGAGACGGGCGATCGGAAGTAGGGGCGAGAGATTGAGCGGCCACCTCCACCACGGCGCGGTCCTGCTCGGGGCGGCCCTGCTGGCCGGTGAGGCCCTGGCGGCCGAGACGCCGGTCAGCCCCCCTCACGAGGCGGTGGCCTGTGAGGCCTGCCATCCGGACCGAACCGCCCCCGGAGAGCCCGTGACCTGCGTCACCACCGACTGCCACGCTCCGCAGACCACCGGCTTCTTCCAGAGCGCCCACGACCAGGCGCACCGGGGCGACGACGCCCCGACCTGCGTGGCCTGCCACGGTGGCCACGAGCTGCGGACCGGCGAGCGGGCCCTCGACGCGGCGTGCGCGGCCCGGCTCGACGCCTTCTGCCTCGCCTGCCATCCCGCCGACGAATACCTCCCCGGGCTCGGCGGCGTGCCCCTGCCCACGGGGCTCTCATCCAGCATCCACGCCGGCCCGCAAGGTGGCGAGACGTGCCCCACCGCGGTCATGAACTGCTTCAGCTGCCACGGAGCCCACGGGGTGCGACCGAGCGACGACCCCGAGTCCAGGATCCACCGCCAGCGGATTGCCGACACCTGCGGGACCTGTCACCCCGAGGCGCGGGAGACCTTCGCCGCGAGCGTCCACGGGAAGAGTCTGGCCGCCGGATCGGCCTTCGCCCCGACCTGCACCAACTGCCACGGGGTTCACGGAATCCAGGCCGCCGGCGGAGAGGCGGCCTCGACATCGGTGGGCCGGGTCGTCTTCACCTGCGCCGAGTGCCACGAGGACCCGGCGGTGACCCGCGGCACTGGCCTGGACGGGGGCGTGGTCGAGAGCTACGAGAGGACGTTTCACGGGATCGCCTACGCGCACGGGGTGACCGACATCGCCACCTGCGTGTCCTGTCACGGCGCCCACGACGTCCTCCCGTCGAGCGACCCGGCCGCACGCACCTACCCCTCGCGCCTCCGGACCACGTGCGCCCGCTGTCACGCCGAGGTGGACGAGGACTCGATCCGGAGCGTCGTCCACCCCAGCGAGTGGCCCGGCTTCTGGGGGAGCCTGAAGAACCTGAACCTCTACTTCCCGGTCGCTCGCACCGCGCTCAACCCCCTGCTGGTGTCGGGGATGGGTGCGCTGGTCGGCTTCCTCTCGGGCCTCTTCGGAGTCGGCGGCGGGTTCCTCATGACGCCGCTGCTGATCTTCATCGGAGTCCCGGCCGCGGTGGCGGCGGCCACCGACGCCGCCCAGATCACGGCCGGGGCCAGCTCCGGGGCGCTGTCCCACGCGCGTATCGGCAACGTCGACTTCAAGATGGGCCTGGTCATGGTGGCCGGGGGCTGGATCGGCGGCTTCGCCGGGGTCCAGCTCGTCGCCCTGCTCCGTCACCTGGGCAACTTCGACTTCTACCTGAAGGCGGTCTACGTCCTGGTGCTGGGCTTCATCGGCACCGCGATGTTCCTCGAGGGTGTCCGCACCCTGCGGGGCAAGGCGCCCTCGGGCGAGCCCAGGCCCTCTCGGCTCGCCGCGTTCTTCACCCGTCTCCCGTTCCAGACGCACTTCCCGAAGTCGAGTCTCACGACCTCCGCTCTGCTCCCCATCGGGGCGGGATTCCTGGTGGGCGTCCTGGCCGCGTTCCTCGGGGTGGGTGGCGGCTTCATCATGCTGCCCGCCATGATCTACGTGATCGGCATCCCGACCCGGGTGGCGATCGGCACCGACCTGTTCCAGATCGTCTTGACCTCCGCGAACGTGGCCCTGCAGCAGGCGATGACCAACCACACGGTGGACGTGCTCCTCGCGGTCACCCTCTTCGCAGGCTCGGTCATCGGGGCCCGCTTCGGGGTGATGGCGAGCCGTCGCCTCCGAGGCGAGCAGATCCGGGTCTTTCTGGCCATCATCGTCCTGGTGGTGATGGGGGCGCTGCTGTACCAGCTCCTGGCCACACCCAGGTTCCTGATCGACTTCGCCCGGTCGGGGGGAGGTCACTGATGACGGGCATCCTGGCCAGCGCCAGCGTGGCCCTGACACTGCTCGCGGCCGCGCCGCAGGCGGTCCCGGCGAGCGCGACCCACCTCGCCACCCGGCGGGTTCCCATCTCGTACAGCTTCTCCGGGCACCAGGTCTTCCTCTACGGACAGCTTCCCCCGGGCAGCAACGGGGTGTTCGCGGTCATGGAGGGCCCGAGCACCGGGGATGTGCGGCTCATGGAGAAGGGCAAGGTCGTTCTCTTCTGGATGGGCGTGCGCCAGTACGAGCTCGCCCACGCCCCCGGGCTCTACCTCGTGAACCTCTATTGCCCGCTGTGCAACGGGCAGGGCGAGTGCCCCCATGCGACGGAACTGGAGTCGATCAACCGCGCCCTGGGCTCGGGCACCGATCGAATCGGCCCGGAGGCCATCCTCGCCCGGACCAGCCTGAAGGTCCTGGGCCACGAGCCGGAGGAGGGCGAGCACGCCCGGGTGGTCGAGGGCTTCTGGAAGCTGCAGGAGAGCCACGGTCTCTACGGGCTGCACGAGAACGCGATCCGGGTCACCGAGGGCGGGGTGCTTTACCACGTGTTCGATCTCCCGGCCGAGGCCCCGGAGGGCAAGTACAGCATCCTGACCCACTTTCTCCGCGACGACACGCTGGTGGCGGTGACCCGCAACGACCTGTTCGTGCGGCAATCGGGCCTCATCGCGTGGCTGAGCCGCCTCGCGGAGCGACACGCGATGACCTACGGCGGCTTCACGGTCGCGATTGCACTCCTGGCCGGCTTCCTCGCTGGAAGCCTGTTCAAGGGAGGCGCGAAGCACTGACAGAAGGACGTTACTGACTCAAGGAGGACTCAAATGGCCAAGCTCGTTCCACCCCACGGCGGCGGGGAACTCAAGCCGCTGCTGTTGGAAGGCCAGGCGCTGGCGGACGAGAAGAAGAAGGCGGAAACCCTGAAGAAGGTCCCCATGACCTCGCGGGAGACGTCGGACCTCATCATGATGGGGATCGGCGCCTTCACCCCCCTCGACGGGTTCATGGGCAAGGAGGACTGGAAGGGCGTCTGCGACAGCTTCCAGATGCCGACGATGGGCAACGTCTTCTGGCCCATCCCCATCACCCTGTCCGCGGAGCAGGACCTGGCCGACTCGATCGAGATCGGCGAGGAGGTCGCGCTCGTCGACACGGAGACCGGGACCATCATGGGAACCATGAAGGTCACCGAGAAGTACGGCATCGACAAGAAGTACGAGTGTGAGAAGGTCTTCACCACCGCCGACGAGGCCCACCCGGGCGTGCAGAAGGTCATGGCCCAGGGACCGGTCAACATCGCCGGGCCGGTGAAGGTGCTCTCCGAGTCGTACTACCCCGAGATGTTCGCTGCCATCTACCAGCGCCCGGCCGACGCCCGCAAGCTGTTCGAGGAGCGGGGCTGGAACACCGTGGCCGCGCTGCAGCTCCGGAACCCCATGCACGGGTCCCACGCCTATCTGGCCTGGGTCGCCATCGAGGTGTGCGACGGCGTGTACATCCACCAGCTGGTGGGCAAGCTGAAGCCCGGTGACATCCCCGCCGAGGTGCGCGTCAAGGCCATCGACGCCCTGGTGAACAACTACTTCCGCAAGGAGCGTGTGATCCAGGGCGGCTACCCCATGGAGATGCGGTACGCCGGCCCGCGTGAGGCCCTGCTTCACGCCGTCTTCCGCCAGAACTACGGCTGCTCCCACCTGATCGTGGGTCGCGACCACGCCGGCGTGGGCGACTACTACGGCCCCTTCGACGCCCAGAAGATCTTCTCCGAGATCCCCCAGGGATCCCTGGTCCTGCAGCCTCTCGCCATGGACTGGACCTTCTACTGCTACGACTGCGGAACCATGGCCTCTATGAAGACGTGCCCCCACGAGAGCAAGGCCAAGATCTCGGACGAGGGTAAGTACGAGGGCGGCTCGCGGCTCCTCCTGTCCGGCACCATGCTGCGCAAGCTCATGAGCGAGGGCAAGCCGGTCCCCACGGAGTTCTCCAAGCCCGAGGTCATCGCGGTGCTCAAGGAGTACTACGACAACCTCGAAGAGAAGGTCGAGGTCAAGCTCCACGGCGCCGCCACCGGCGACGCCGCGAAGAAGTAGCTTCCTCGCGGGAGAGGTCGCTCCGTGCGGTCTCTCCCGCGTGCCCACCGGGGGCCTGGGCCACGGCGGCGGTGACCGCCGCCATCGGTCCAGGCCTCGCCCCCGTCTGGCTGGCCCGGTCTCCAGCGGACGGAGAAGGAGAAACGACATGGCTCTGCTCTTGTGGGTGTGGATCGGGTGTACCGTCTTCGTGCTGGGGTGCGCCTACCGCGCCTACCGCTACGCCAGCGCCCCGCCCCACCTGCGCTGGGACCTCTACCCCGTCGCCCACGAGCCGAACAAGCACGGGGGCTCCTATCTCGAGGAGAAGGAGTGGTGGACCAAGCCCCGCCACTCCAGCCTCGTGGGCGAGGTGGTGGTGATGGGCGAGGAGATCCTCTTCCTGGCCGGGGTGTGGAAGCACAACCGCCGACTGTGGTGGGGCTCCTTCCCGTTCCACTGGGGCCTCTACCTGATGGTCCTGGTGACTCTCGGGCTCGCAGTGGCGAGCTTCGGCTTCGGCGGCCAGCCGCTCCTCCAGGCCCTTGGGGTGGTCGGCGCGGTCGCCGGGGCCCTCGTGGCGGCGGGCTCCGTGACCCTCCTCGCCCTCCGGGCCGGCGACGCGAAGCTCAAGCCCTACACGGCCCCCGTGGATCTCATCAACCTGGCCATCGTGGCGATCCTGGGAATCCTGACCTTCCTGGTGGCGGTGGGAGGAATGACCCCCGTGGCCACCGCGGTCGGCGACCTGATCCGGATCCGGCCGCTGGAGGTCTCGCCCTTGCTGGCAGCCCAGATGGGCGTGGCCGCTCTGTTTCTCTTCTATCTTCCTTCCACTCGGATGGTTCACTTCTTCTCGAAGTACTTCACGTACCACGAGGTGCGGTGGGATGACCGGCCCCGGGAGGCCGGCAGCGCCCTCGACCGCCGGCTTCGCGAGGCCCTCGATTTCGGCGTAGACTGGTCGGCGGCGCACACACGCACGGGGAAGACGTGGGCCCAGGTGGCCACGACCCTTCCGGAAGATACCCAGTCGGGAGAGTGAGCGTGGAACAGCAACAGAAGACATCCGAGGTCGGTCAGGAAGAGTCGTCTGGGGGCGGGCCGAAGCCCCTGCCCAGGGCGCACGAGACACCGGACGACATCATCCACAGGATGGAGAACGACAAGGCCCTCGACGTCGACGCCCTCGTGCCTCTTCCCTTCCCCTACGAGGACTGGAAGGACACCCCCATCCCCACCCTCAGCGACGAGCAGCGTGAGCGCTTCGAGGCCGGACCGGACGGGGTGAGCGCCCTCCAGATCCCCAAGCCCCAGACCGAGGAGGAGAAGGAGGAGAGGGTCGCGCAGTTCCTGGCGGGACTGGCCAAGCTGCTGGACAAGGAGAACAACTGGACCTTCCTCCAGCCCCTCATGCTGTCGCTGGAGAACTGCGTCAAGTGCCAGACCTGCAACGACTCCTGCGGGATCTACACCGACTCGGGCCGGGCCGAGATGTACCGTCCCACCTTCCGGGGCGAGGTTCTGCGCAAGATCATCGACCGCTACATCAAGCCCGGTGGCGGCATCCTCCCCAAGCTCCGGGGGCACGACATCGAGCTCAACTGGGACCTGCTGGTGAACCTCGCGGAGCTGTCGTACCGCTGCACGCTGTGCCGGCGCTGCGCCCAGACCTGCCCCATCGGGGTGGACAACGGCCTCATCAGCCGTGAGATCCGCAAGCTCTTCAGCCAGGAGCTCGGCATCGCGATGCCCGAGCTGCACACCCTGGGGACGGTCAAGCAGCTCAAGACGGGCTCGTCGACCGGCCTGAACCCGGCCGGAGTGGCCGACGTCATCGAGTTCGCCGAGGAGGACATCGAGGAGAAGACCGGCCTCAGCCTCAAGATTCCCTTCAACAAGGAGGGGGCCGAGTATCTCGTGATGCACAACGCCGGGGAGTTCCTCTCCTGGCCCGAGAACCTGCAGGCGTTCGTCATCATCCTCGAGAAGGCCGGAGTGAGCTGGACGATGGCCTCGGACCCGGTGGGCTACGACTCGGTCAACTACGGGCTCTTCTACGACGACGTCCAGTACTCGCGCATCGTGCTCAAGCACTACGGGATCGCGAAGAAACTGGGCGTGCAGAAGATCCTCGAGGGCGAATGTGGCCACGCCCACAAGGCGGCCATGCCCGTCGCCGACCGCCTCGTTCCCCGAGACATGTTCGTGCGCACCGAGTCGTCGCTGGTGCTCCTCGAGGACATCGTGATGAACGACCGGATCAAGCTCGACCCCTCCCGGAACGACTTCCCGGTGACGCTCCACGACCCGTGCAACATCACCCGCTCCATGGGGATCATCCAGCCCCAGCGCAACATCCTGAAGAAGATCTGCCCCCAGTTCCGCGAGATGACCCCCCACGGCGTCGACAACTACTGCTGCGGCGGAGGATCGGGGTTCGCCGTCGGGAACTCGGTGAACTTCCCGGACTGGCGCACGCGGGTGGCGGGGCGGATGAAGTTTCGCCAGATCCTGAACGCCTTCTCCGACTCCATCGGGCCCGAGACGAACAAGTACGTCTGCGCCCCGTGCTCCAACTGCAAGGGGCAGCTCCGCGACATCATCCGCTACTACGAGGGCTGGGACCGCTGCGGAATCCTGTACGGCGGTCTCGTCGAGCTCATCGTCAACGCGATGGTCGACGTCCCCGAGGGCTTCCTGGAGTGGGAGTTCCACTGACGTAGTTCCGAGTCCGCGTCGTCCAATCGTCGGACTCGGAACCTTCCGTTCCTCCGTTCTTCCGTTCCCTGCCACGTCACCCTCGCTCCCCTCCGCAGCGCCTCTTCTGTCCCAAGTCCCTTTCCCCCTTCCCTCCTGATCTCCTGGCTCGCGGGCGCTGGCGCGCCACCCCTGCGGGCGCTCCGCGCGGCGCGTGCTCGCGTCCTCGAACCAGGCGGACCCGCCGCGCCAGCGCCTGACGGCACCGGGCTCCGTGACCCAGGGCGGCCCCTGATCCCTGGCTCGAGCGGCTGCGGTCGGCCACCCGCCTGCGGGCCCCCAGGCTTCGAAGTGAGGCAGGGTCCTCGGCGGGACCCGGCCGCCGCAGCCTCGGGACGCGGGATCCCTCGGCCTCGGCTCCTGAGCGCCTTCGCTCGCGGGCGCTGGCGCGCCACCCCTGCGGGCGCTCCGCGCGGCGCGTGCTCGCGTCCTCGAACCAGGCGGGCCCGCCGCGCCAGCGCCTGACGACACCGGACTCCGGGAGCTGATCTCCTGGCTCGGGCGGCTGCGATCTTCAGCGCTGACCTCCCCCGCAAACGTCTGGGGTGCACCGATTTCCGAGCCGACCCGGCTGCCGGGCGCAGAGGTCGCGGCCCCCGGGTCCGCGACGTTACGGCATGGAAACGTCTCCGCACCGCTCACGTCGGTCCTGATGGACGTTCAGCTGTAAAGATCGTCCCATCAGCTATTTAGGACTAGTACATCGGTATGCCCGACCGGGGCGCCGGATGGCCCGAGGGTTGCTTAGTACCATCCAAAGGCTGGAATAGGTCCGACCTGGGAGCACCGCACATGGGCAACAGGCTCGAGGCACTCTGGAAGACCGAGGATTGGTGGGCCGTCTGGCTCGGGCTCGGGATCGTCCTCCTGGCCCTGGGGGCCTTCCTCACCGGGGGATCCATCGAGGGCTGGGCGGTCACGCCGGGGAGCTGGAGCACCCTTCCGGGGCTGGCCGCCGACCTGGCGACCCACATGAGCGGCTACGTGGCGGTGTTCCTCCTCTTCGGGGTGGCCTTCACCGTCTCGATCGCCGCCATGGGCCGCTCGGTCCGGGAGTACGTGCCGGGCTTCGTGCTCCTCTTCCTCGGCTCCCTGGCCCTGATGTACCTGTCCAGCTGGACGGTGGCCGAGCGCTACGACCTGGGGGCGCCGCTGTTGGCCCTCGTCGTCGGCCTGGTCATCGGCAACCTCGTCAAGTTGCCGGAGTGGTCCAAGACCGCGCTGCGCACCGAGTACTACATCAAGACCGGCATCGTCCTCCTCGGCGCCACCCTTCCCCTGACCCTGATCACCAGCGCGGGCCCCATCGCCTTCCTCCAGGCCACGATCGTGTCCGTCAGCACCTGGCTCACGATCTACCTCGCCGCCACCCGCCTGTTCAAGCTCGACCCCCAGTTCGGGGCGGTGCTGGGGGCCGGCGGTGCCGTCTGCGGGGTGTCGGCCTCCATCGCGGTGGGAGGAGCGGTGAAGGCCAAGAAGGACCACATCGCCATCAGCATCGGGGTGGTGTCGGTCTGGGCCATCGTGATGATCCTGGTCCTCACCGTGGGCTTCAAGTTCCTGGTGCCCGACGTCATCAGCCCCGGCGAGGCGGGCGCCTGGGTCGGCACCTCGGAGTTCGCCGACGCCGCCGGCTTCGCCGTGGTCGCCGAGATCGCCAACCGCCACGGCGACTCCGCGATCAACACCTTCACCCTCATGAAGGTCATCGGCCGCGACATCTGGATCGGCATCTGGTGCCTGATCCTGTCCATCGTCTCCGTGACCCTGTGGGAGGGCGGAGAGGGCGGGGGCGGCCGCCTGGGAGCCGGCGTCATCTGGCAGCGCTTCCCCAAGTTCGTCATCGGCTTCTTCGCCGCCTCCATCATCATGAGCCTCGTGGCCGCGAGCGGGCCCGAGGACCACGTGGGCCGCGCCGACACGACGGGGACCTTCAAGAGCAAGGCGGAGACGATCGACTACGCCGCCGACTTCTCCAACTACACCCCTCCGGCCTCGCTGGCCGCGAGGTTCGAGCACGACCCCGAGGCGGGCGTCATCACCTTCCGGGGCAAGATGAGCCCCGAGGAGTACGTCACCCTTCGTGACGCAGTCGACCCCGCCGATCCGAACCGCGACGACAAGATCGCGGCCCTCAAGCAGCTGCAGTACAAGGCCGACTGGTTCCAGAGCACGCTCACCCCGAACCTGATCTCTCCGATCAAGAAGCTCCGGTCCTGGGCGTTCGTCCTGTGCTTCCTGGGCATCGGCCTCTCCACCCGGTTCGCCGAGCTGGCGACCTTCGGGCTTCGGCCTTTCTGGGCCTTCACCATCGGCGTCATGGTCAACGTGCCTCTCGGATACGTCCTCTCCACCATCGTCTTCTCCGACTACTGGGCACGGATCTAGCCGTCGAAAGGAGTATCAATGACCAAGAAGAAGACCCCGGCCACACCGCTTCTCGACGAGCTCGAGAAGGGGCCGTGGCCCAGCTTCATCAAGGAGATCAAGAAGGAAGCTGACCGTCCC
>JAJDNS010000168.1 GCA_022340585.1 Acidobacteriota bacterium | reverse complement strand
CCCCGCCCTACCCCTCCGACATACCCTCCCCCCGTATACACTCGCCAAGGAGGTCGACCATGAACCGCACCCGCAGTCTCGCCCTCGCCGTCGTCGTCCTCGTCCCCGCCGCCCTCGCCCTCGCCGGCATCCCCGAGGGCTTCACACCGCTGTGGAACGGGAAGGACCTGACCGGCTGGCACATCAGCCAGAGCAACCACCACGGCGACAGCCAGGGCTGGGCGGTGAAGGATGGCATTCTCACCGCGACCCAGGACCGGCCGGGCAACGGGGGGATCCTTCTCACCGACGAGAAGTACGGCGACTTCGAGGTGACCGTCGACGTCAAGCCCGACTTCGGCTGCGACGGGGGCCTCTTTCTCCGCAGCAACGAGGACGGGGACGCCTATCAGGTGATGATCGACTACCTCGAGGGCGGCAGCGTCGGCGGCGTCTACGGCGAGGGTCTCAAGGACGTGGATGCCCGTGAGCAGGGCTTCCCTCGCGACGCGTGGAAGAAGGTCTGGCGCAAGGGGGAGTGGAACACCCTCCGGGCGCGGATCGAGGGGGAGGTCCCGCACATCCAGGTCTGGCTCAACGGGGAGCAGATCGTGGACTGGACCGACACCGCCAACCACGCCGCCGACGGGGCCACCGAGGGCATGATCGCCCTCCAGATGCACTACAGCAACGCCGAGACGCCCCGGTGGAAGGAGGGCGGGTTCCACCGCTACCGCAACATCGCCGTCCGCGAGCTCGACTGACCCCGAGGCGACGTCACGTGTCGGACCCGGGACACCTAGAGGAGAGACTACGGGGCCAGCTTGTTGTACAGCCAGGCGAAGAGCGCCCCGCAGATGGCCCCGTCCACGAATCCCCACACCAGGCCGATGAAGGCCCCCAGGGTGGAGAAGCTGTAGCCGACGTAGAACTTCCCGAGCAGGCTGATCGTGTTGCCCTCGCTGCCCATGGCGAGGAGCCACACCGTCGCGATGAACACCGCGGCACCCCACAGGATGCCGGCGGTGAGGGCGAAGGCCTTGACGCTGAGCTTCATCGAACCCTCCTTCACGAGTGTGGCGCCACACTATCACCGCCCGACCTCTCCCCGGGGATTTTCTTCGGCGGGGCGACCCGTGCCCCCGGGGCGCCGCCCATTCCCTGGGAGGACCGTTCATTCCCTGGAACGACCTCCTGTTCCCTGGAACGACCGTTTGTTCCCATCCCGGGATGGGAAGGGTGGCCCGCGTCCTCTAGAATGACCGGGTGAACGAGCTGCAGCCCCTGGGTCGCGTGCTCATCGTGGTCGGCCTCGTCCTCGCCGCCCTGGGCGTGCTCTTGTCCCTGGGCGGCAAGATCCCGGGCCTGGGCCGCCTGCCCGGCGACATCGTCGTCGAGCGGGGGGGCTTCCGTCTCTACATCCCCATCGCCACGTCCATTCTCCTCAGCCTGATCGTGACCGGCGTGCTCTGGCTCCTGCGGAGGTAGGGGACAACGTGAGCCCGGCCGGGTCGCGTCTCCACACCGGGATTCATCCACGCGAGCAACATCGTCCGGACGGTGTTGCTTGAGACAGCACTTGAAGTCCTAGCCCGCATCTATTCATCAAAGCTCAACACCTGACCGGTGGGTCGAGGCACGCGCGGGTCTCGTTCCGCAAGGAACGGGGACGGTGGTTGCGCTGACGGTGTAGTCTCTACTCGGCGATCTTCGAGGGAGAACCCCACTTGGCGCTCGCCGCGGGAACACACCTCGGTCCCTACGAGATCCTCGAGCCCCTCGGGGCCGGCGGGATGGGGGAGGTGTACCGGGCCCGGGACACGCGCCTCGACCGAACCGTCGCCATCAAGGTTCTCCCCGCCGCGCTCGCGGCCGACCCGCAGCTGAAGGCCCGGTTCGAGCGCGAGGCCCGGGCGATCTCGGCACTGGCTCATCCCAACATCTGCACGCTCCACGACATCGGTGAGGAGGACGGACAGACCTTCCTCGTCATGGAGCACCTGGTCGGTCAGACGCTGGCCGAGCGTCTGAAGAAAGGGGCCTTGCCGCTTGAGCAGGCGCTGGAGGTAGCGACACAGATCGCCGACGCCCTGGCCGCGGCGCACAAGGAGGGCATCGTCCACCGCGACCTGAAGCCGGGGAACGTGATGCTGACGAAGACGGGGGCGCGTCTCCTCGACTTCGGGCTGGCCCGGCTCACGGGGCACGGCGAGCAGGCAGCGGTGGGGAGCCTGACCTCCGCGCCCACGGAGCCGGCCCCGCTCACGGGGAAGGGAACGATCCTCGGCACGCTGCCCTACATGGCTCCGGAGCAGGTGGAGGGGAAGCCCGCGGACGCGCGGACCGACCTCTGGGCGCTCGGTACGATCCTCTACGAGATGGTCACGGGCCATCGTGCGTTCGAGGCCTCGACGCCGGTGAGCCTGGTGGGGGCCATCCTGGAGCGGGAGCCTGAACCGATCACAGAACGCCAACCCCTGACGCCTCCGTCGCTGGAGCGCCTCGTCCGGCGCTGCCTCGCCAAGGACCCCGACGACCGCTGGGACACCGCCCACGACGTGGCGGTGCGCCTTCGGGAGATTGCCGAAGTAGACCCGGAGGCCGAGGCACGCCGCACCACCCCCGCACGACGCACGGGCATCGTCGCCGCGGCCACTGCTCTGGCGATCGCGGGGTTCTTGAGCGGAGCTCTGGTCGAGCGTGTCTGGCATCGGCCTCGAGGCAGAACTCAACCGCCGCCGGTCGTGCGCAGCTATATCGACCTGACGACCGAACGGCCACTCGTCGGCCCGGGTCGTGATCACCACCCGGTCCGGACGGAGCTGGCGGTGAGCCCGGACGGGCGTCTCCTGGTCTGGGCGGCCAGCCCCGACGGCACCCCGGAGCGGGCCGCCCTCTACCTGCGGCGGCTGGACACGGGCGAGGTGACGCGGCTTCCGGGAACGGAAGGGGCATGCCAGCCGTTCTTCTCGCCCGACGGCCGCTGGATCGGCTTCAGCGCGCGGGAGGAGCCTGGGGAGTGGCGGCTGCGCAAGATCCCCGCCGAGGGAGGGCTCGCCGTCGACCTCGCCGAGCTGCCCTGGCGCCCGAAGGGCGCGTCGTGGGGGTCGGATGGGAGGATCCTCCTGGGTGCGTTTAGCCAGCTGGGGGAGGTGCCCCTCGGCATTCAGGCGGTCCCCGCTGAAGGGGGACCTCCTCGAGAGATCACCACCGTCGATGGCTCGCGGGAGGTCGAACACCAGCTTCCTGAGCTCCTTCCCGGGGGAGAGACGCTCGTCTTCACGGCGATGCCACGAGTCTGGGGCATCGAGGCCCGTGTCGAGGCCGTCTCCCTCGCCGACGGGACGCGAAAGGTCCTGGTCGAGGACGCCGCCGACGCCCGTTATCTGCCGTCAGGCCATCTGGTCTTCGTGCGACAGGGCACGCTCCTGGCCGCACCCTTCGACCCGCACCGCGTCGAGCTGACGGGCCCTCCCGTCCCCGTGGTCGAGGGTGTCTCGCAGGCGCTGGCCAATGGATTCAGCGACGCTGGCACGGCTTCGGCGCAGTTCACTGTGTCGGACTCCGGGCTCCTGATCTACGCTCCCGGGGGCATGTATCCGGAGGTCCCGCTCGAGCTTCTTCTCGTGGACGAGGCGGGCCGGACGGAGCCGCTGCCCGGCTTCGACAAGACGCTCGCCGCCGCTCAGATGCGTTACTCACCCGACGGCCGCCAGCTCGCGTTCACCGAGCAGTTCCAGTCCGGCCTCCTCTGGCTCTTCGATGTCGAGCGCCAGACCTACCGCGTCCTCTCGGAAGAGGGGGTGGCGGGGAGCCCCATCTGGAGTCCGGACGGCCGGCGACTGGCCGTGGCGTGGTCGGAGGTGGGACCGCAGCAGCTGTGGATCGTGCCCGTCGACGGCGGCGACTGGGAGCGCCTCACCGCGGTGGAGCAGGTCGACTGGCCCGAGTCCTGGAGTCCCGACGGCCGCTTCCTGGCGTTCCTGAGGGCAGGAGGAGAAGGAGGAAACGACGTCTTCCTCTACCGGTTCGAGGACGGTCTGGCTGTCCCCTATCTGAACACTGCAGCCGCCGAGCACGTTCCCGAGTTCTCGCCCGACGGACGGTGGCTGGCCTATGTTTCCATGGAGAGCGGGCGAGGCGAGGTCTACGTCACGTCCTTCCCCGACCGGGAGAGGACGCTCACGGTGTCTCGCGCCGGCGGCTGGGAGCCCGCCTGGTCACGGGACGGGAGGACCCTCTTCTACCTCTCGCCCCGATCCCCCGAGGACGGCCGGCGCACCATGATGGCCGTCCCTGTGGAGCTGGGCCCGGACCTCTCGCTCGGCTCGCCGAGGGCGCTCTTCCGCCTGCCTGACGGTACCGTCTCCTTGGGCTCCATCCGCTCCTACGACCTGCACCCTGACGGCCGGCGCTTCGTGATTGCCAGATGGCTGGAGAGGGAACCGGAGCCGCCGATCACGCGCCTCACCCTCGTCCAGAACTGGTTCGCCGAGCTCGAGCGCCTGAGCTCCACGCCTTGACGTGCAAGTCTGATGAACCATCATGATCGCATGTCTCCGCTGGTCCAGATCCGGAACGTGCCTCCGGACCTCCACCGCCGGCTGAAGGCCCGGGCGGCGATGGCCGGCATGTCCATGTCGGAGTACGCCCTTCGGGAGCTGCGCAAATCGCTCGAGCGAGCCACGCGTGAGGAGATCCTGGAGCGCCTGGCGAGCCGACCGGCCCGCCGGCTGAGGAGACCCGCCGCCGACGTGATCCGCGCCGAGCGTGACTCGCGGTGATCGTCCTGGACGCCTCGGCCGTCCTGGAGTTGCTGCTCGCGACAACTGCGGGTCGGGAGGTCGCCGAGCGCATCGCCGATCCCGCGCTCGGGCTTCACGCGCCCCATCTCGTCGACGTCGAGGTGGCGCAAGCGCTCCGCCGCTACGTCCGGGGTCGTGAGATCGACGAGGACGCGGCGGCTTTGGCCCTCGAGGACCTCCGAGATCTCGACATGGAACGCCATCCGCACGAGCCCTTGCTGGATCGGGTGTGGGCCCTCCGGGAGAACCTCACCGCCTACGATGCGGCCTACGTGGCGCTGGCCGAGGCGCTCGGTGCGAGGCTCCTGACATGCGATACCCGGATCGGGCGCGCGCCTGGAATGCGAGGCCGCGTCGCCGTCGTTGGCTCGGCCTGACCCTCCAGTTGCCCGCCCCGGCCCTTCCGTGAAACCCTAGCCGGCCAGCCCTGACACCAAGGAGGCCCGAAGTGGCGGTCAAGTCCGACAAGTGGATCCGGAAGATGGCGCTCGAGCACGGGATGATCGAGCCCTTCACGGAGAAGCAGGTCCGGGAGGGGGTCATCTCCTACGGGCTCTCGTCCTACGGCTACGACGTCCGCATCGCCGACGAGTTCAAGATATTCACCAACATCAATCACATGGTGGTGGACCCCAAGGACTTCGACCCACGGTCCTTCGTGGACTTCACCGGCGAGCAGTGCATCATCCCGCCCAACTCCTTCGCGCTGGCTCGCACCGTCGAGCGCTTCAAGATTCCGCGCGACGTCATCGTCGTCTGCCTGGGAAAGAGCAGCTACGCCCGCTGCGGGATCATCGTGAACGTGACCCCCCTGGAGCCGGAGTGGGAGGGGATCGTCACCCTGGAGGTCTCGAACACCACGCCGCTGCCGGCGCGCATCTACGCGGGAGAGGGGATCGCCCAGATGCTCTTCTTCCAGAGCGACGAGCCCTGCGAGACGTCCTACGCCGACAAGAAGGGGAAGTACCAGGCCCAGGACGGGCTGACGCTGCCGCGCCTGTAGCGGTTCGGAGGGTCCGGCATGGTCCACGAAACTGTCGTTCTCGAAGGGCACCTCATCGACTCCGACATCATGCGCCGGGTCTTCGACCGGGTGGTGGAGGGCGGGGGAGCGTTCGAGGTCCAGGAGTTCCGGGTGGGGCGCACCAACGAGGAGGCCTCCTACGCGCGGATCGACATCCGGGCCGAGGACCCCGATGCCCTCGACGCCATCGTCGAGAGCCTGCGCTACATCGGCGCGGTCTCGGAGTCGGGGCCGGGGAGCTGTGCCTTCGCCCCCGCCGAGGCCGACGGGATCCTCCCCGACGAGTTCTACGCCACCGCCAACTTCGACACCTGGGTCCGCGTCGAGGGGACGTGGCTGGCGGCGGCGGACCAGAGGATGGACTGCGCTCTCGTCCTGCGCGACGGGATCCCGTGCTGCGTGAAGCAGGGCAAGGTCAAGAAGGGCGAGCCGGTCGCCCTCCGCGGCGCCGGGATCCGGGTGCGCCCTCCCGAGCGCAGCCGCGACTACTCGGTCTTCGGCTTCATGGCCAACGACGTGACGGCGGAGGTCAACAAGACCATCGCGGTGGCCGGGGCCGCCCGGGAGATGAAGCGGGTCCGGGAGGCGGGGGAGCGGATCGTCGTCGTGGCCGGGCCCGCTGTCGTTCACTCGGGGGGCGACGTCCACCTCGCCCGCCTCGTGCGCGAGGGCTGGGTCGACGTGATCCTCACCGGCAACGCCTTCGCGGTCCACGACCTGGAGAAGTCGATCCTGAAGACGAGCCTCGGGGTCTGCCAGATGAGCGGCCGGGCGGTGGAGGGGGGGAGCCGCCACCACCTGTTCGCCATCAACGCGGTCAACCGCGTCGGGGGCATCCGCCCGGCGGTGGAGCAGGGGGTGCTGACCTCCGGGGTGATGTACGAGGCGGTGAGGAAGGGGGTCCCGTTCGTCCTCGCCGGCTCGATCCGGGACGACGGGCCCCTCGCGGACACGATCACCGACATCGTCGCCGCCCAGGGGGCCTACATCGAGGCTCTCGAGGGGGCCGGGGTCTGCCTCATGCTGGCCTCGGCGCTGCACTCCATCGCGGTGGGGAACCTGCTCCCCGCCCGGGTGCGCACGGTCTGCGTGGACATGACCGAGTCGGTCCCGGTCAAGCTCTCCAACCGGGGCACGATGCAGGCCATCGGCCTGGTCACCGACGTGGGCTTCTTCCTCGAGGCCCTCGCCGCCGAGTTCTAGGCTCCCGGGACGCCCCGGGGCGTCGTTCCGGAGCCCCGAGGGGGTCAGGTCGCGAGACCGCCCCGCCCCGACCCTGCACCGTGCCGCCGTTCCCCCGCGATCCGTCCTCTGCCACCCCGCGCCATTCCCATCAACAGACCTGACCCCAGCGTACTCCGCCCCGGCGTGAAGCAGGGTCTTCGCCGGGGTCCCCGCGCGCCGATCCCCTGGCCACTCCGCGCCCCTACTCCTCTCCCATGAAGGGATACCGGAAGTCCCGGGGCGGGTTGAAGGTCTCCTTCACCGTCCGGGCGCTGACCCAGCGCATCAGGTTCATCTTGGAGCCGGCCTTGTCGTTGGTCCCGGAGCCCCGGGCCCCGCCGAAGGGCTGCTGGCCCACCACCGCCGCGGTGGGCTTGTCGTTCATGTAGAAGTTGCCGGCGGCGCCGCGCAGCGTGGCCGCGGCCTGTCGCAGGCCCTGCCGGTCGTTGGAGAAGACGGCCCCGGTGAGGGCGTAGGGGGAGGTCTCGTCGACCAGCTTCAGGGTCTCCTCCCACTTGTCGTCGTCGTAGACGTAGGCGGTGACCACCGGCCCGAAGATCTCCTCGCACAGGAGGCGGTAGCCGGGGTCCTCGGTCTGGACCAGCGTGGGCTCGATGAAGTAGCCCTTCTTCGCGTTTGTCCCGCCGCCGGCCAGGATCTTCGCGTTCTTCTTCGCGTCGTCCAGGTAGGTGGAGATCCCGTCGAAGGCCTTCCTGTCGATCACTGCGCACATGAAGTTCCGGAAGTCGCGCGGATCGCCCATCTTGATGTCGCCGATCATGCCGACGATCCGGTCCCGGATGTCCCCCCAGAGCGACTTGGGGACGTAGATCCGGCTGGCCGCCGAGCACTTCTGGCCCTGGTACTCGTACCCGCCCCGGACGGTGGCCACCGCGAAGGCCCGGGGGTCGGCGGAGGGGTGGGCGACGATGAAGTCCTTGCCGCCGGTCTCGCCCACGATCCGGGGGTAGGACCGGTAGCGCGACATGTTCTGGCCGATGGTCTCCCACATGGAGTTGAAGACCGCGGTGGAGCCGGTGAAGTGCACGCCGGCGAGGTCGCGGTGGGTGAGCACCGCCTCCGCCACCTCGGCCCCGCGCCCGGGGACGAAGTTGATGACGCCCGGGGGCAGGCCCGCGGCCTCCAGGAGCCGCATGATGAAATACCCGCTGGGGATCGCCGCCGAGGCGGGCTTCCACACCACCGTGTTGCCCATGAGGGCGGGGGCGGTAGGGAGATTCCCGGCGATGGAGGCGAAGTTGAACGGAGTGAGAGCGAAGACGAAGCCCTCGAGGGGCCGGTAGTCGACCTGGTTCCACATGGCGGCGCTGGAGATCGGCTGCTCCCCGTACAGCTCCCGGGCGTAGTGGGGGTTGAACCGCCAGAAGTCGATGAGCTCGCAGGCCGCGTCGATCTCGGCCTGGAAGACGGTCTTGGACTGGCCGAGCATCGTGGCCGCGTTCAAGGTGTCGCGCCACGTCGTGGCCAGGAGCTCGGCCGCCTTCAGGAAGACCGCCGCCCGCTCCTCCCAGGGCCAGCGGGCCCACTCGTGCCGCGCCGCCGCCGCCGCGTCCACCGCCTGGAGGACGTGCTCCGGGGACGCCCGGTGCCAGTCGGCCAGGACGTGCCCGTGGTCGTGGGGCATGACCGCCCGGGCCACGTCGCCGGTCGTGATCTCCTTCCCCCCGACGATCAGGGGGACCTCCATGCGCTCGCTGGCCATGGTGTCGAGGCGGGCCTTGAGCGAGGCCTTCTCCGGCGAGCCGGGGGAGTAGGGGCGGATGGGGTCGTTGACCGGAGGGGGGACCGGGCGGATTCCGTTGAAGCCGAAGTCGCTGGACACGGGAGCTTCCTTTCGCGAGAGAGCCGACACGAAGACGGCGCCGCGGGTCTGGCGCGCGGGCCAACGGGGACGATAGCCGATCCCTTCGGAGAGGGTCAACGGCCGGGGCGAGACGCCTTATAGTGGACGGCGTCGATCATGAGCCTGCGGTCCCGAGTCCTCCCGCCCCTCGCCCTCGTCGCCGGCAGCGTGCTCGTCACGCTGCTCGTCCTCGAGGTCGGCTTCCGCGTCGCCCACGTGCCCGTGGGGACGGTCCAGATCAACCGCGCCACGGTGCGGAGGAGCTCCAACCCGCGCCTGCGCTTCGAGCTCCGCCCCGGGAGCGTGGCCCGGGCCGAGGTCGAGTACCGAGTGAACGCCGAGGGTCTCCGGGGTCCCGAGGTCGCTCGGGAGAAGCCGGAGGGGGTCGGCCGGGTGGCGCTTCTCGGGGACTCGATCGCCTTCGGATACTGGGTCGCGGAGGAAGACGCTCTGGCCCATCAGCTCGAGACGCTGCTCGCGGAGGTGCAGGGAAGCGGGCCCCGGGTCCAGGTGCTGAACTTCGGCGTTCCCGGCTACAACCTGGCCCAGGAGGTGGAAACCCTCCGCTCCCGGGCTCTCGCCTACGAGCCCGACGTCGTGATCCTGGCCTTCTGCCTCAACGACCTCGAGGGCATCTTCTCCTACGAGCTCGGGCTGGTGCAGGACCGGGCGACGCGTCGCCGCTCGCTGCTCGGCAGGGTTCACGAGGGCGTTCTCTCACACTCCCGCTTCTTCGCGTGGGTCGAGTACCGCGTCGCCGAGCTGGAGGCCCGCCGCCGCTTCGTCGGTGTCCGCAACCCCCTGTCCGCGCAGCAGAGCGCGCAGGCCCTGGAGAAGCAGAGGAAGGCTCTGGCCGCCCGGTTCACCGCGGTGCGCGCCCTGCTCGCTCCCCGGGGGATCGAGGGCGTGGTGGCCGTCTTCCCCTCGTTCACCGGCAGCTGGGATTCCTACCCCCACGCCGGCCTTCACCGGGCGGTCGCCGAGGTGGCGGAGGAGTCGGGCCTGCTGGTCGTGGACCTGTTCCACTGCTACGCCGGCTACCACTACCGGAAGGTCCGCGTGGACGTGGTGCACCCGAGCCCCATGGGCTACCGGATCGCCGCCCACGCCATTCGCGACGTCCTCTGCGCTCGCGGCATCCTGTGCGCCGCTCCCCGGGGCGACGGCCCCACCTGCCGCGACTATCACGAGGAGGACTTCCCCACCGTCCGCGGCTACTGACCCCCCGAGAAGAACGAAGGGGTCAGGTCGTGAATGTTGAATGGTGTCCTCGCGGGAGGACATCTACGCTGTCACGCGTTGTCGTGTGAGGGGGCACGACGCCGGAGCGCGATCAGGGCGGCGACCCAGAAGGCGACCATCACCGCGGTGAGGCGCAGGCTCGTGGGCTGGAGCATGCTCCGGCCCATCTCCAGATAGTCCTGCTCGAGGAAGAAGAGGACCTGCAGGAGCACGGTGGCGGCGAGCACCGGTGCGACCGGGAGGCGCGTCTCCTCGACGAAGCTCCGCAGGAAGAACAGGGCGGCGGGGAGGACGGCGGGGAGGGCATAGGCCAGCTCGCGCTCGGTGTTGTTGGCGACGACGCAGAGGGAGGCAAAGAAGAAGACGAAGAAGACATCCTCGGGGCGCCGGCGGATCATCTCGGGAATCCGGCGGGGGAAGAGGAGGAGGAGCGGGAACAGCACGCCCCAGGCTCCCACGGTGAACATGTAGGGCTGCTCGGCGAGGTGGCGGTAGCGGAAGCCCATGGTGTCGACGAAGTCGCGGGCCAGGCTGCCCGGGTGGTCGGGGACGATCAGGACGCGCAGGGCGACGAGGATGAGGACGGGGACGAGGGCCACCGACGCCGTGCGGAGCGCGGCGCGGAGGAGGGGCGTCCCGGTGCGCAGGAGGCGGATGAAGTCGTAAGGGAAGACGACGACGTAGCTCTCGCGGGTGAACGCGGCGAGGATGCTCGGGCCGTGGAGCGCGCGGTGCCAGCCCCGGCCGATGAACAGGAGGGCGAGGGCGATGAGGAAGAAGGCGGGTGGGTCGGTCATCCAGTACTGGTACTCGTACCAGCGGATCGCGCCCTGGGTGAGGCCGAGGAGGAGGAGGCCGGTCACGCGGTAGGGGAGCTGGAAGCCGAGGTCGCGGAGGTAGATCCAGATGACGAGGAGAAAGCCGAAGAGGAAGAGGTTGGTGAGCACCCAGAACGCGACGTGGATGTTCACCCCGGCCCGCATGAGGCCGCGGACCATGACCGGCACGGCCACGCGCCAGCAGTAGGTGTCCTCGCGGGACAGGGCCCGGGTGCGTCCGGGGTCGCGCGCCATGGAGATGTAGCGCCAGTGGTCGGACTCCTTCACGTGGCGGGACTTGTGGATGAAGCCGAGCTGGGCGGAGACGGTGAGGACATTGAGGGCGAGGACGAGGACGGCGAGGAGCGCCCCCAGGCTCGTGTCGCGGAGGTGGCTCACCGGGGCATGATCAGCGAGGATCCCGGTCCGCGCAACCGGGCCCTCCTTTACCGGGGCGCGCCGTCCGCGTAGGCTTCACGGCGTGTCGTCGCTCCCCGACCTGAGCGTGGTCATCCCGGCCCACAACGAGGCGCCCAACCTCCGGGTTCTTCTCCCGCAGCTTCGGTCGATCCTGGGGGGGCTCGGGATCTCGAGCGAGATTCTGGTCGTGGTCCGGGACGAGGACCCCGAGACGCAGGCGGCGGCGGGGGGAGGTCTCGCCGCCGTCCTGCGCCAGGACGAGCCGGGCTACGGCGGGGCCCTGCGGGCCGGCTTCGCCCGGGCCCGGGGAGGCCACGTCCTGACCATGGATGCGGATCTCAGCCACCCTCCCACCTTCGCCGCCGACCTGTGGCGTGAGCGCGACACCGCGGAGATCCTGATCGCCTCGCGATACGTGGAGGGCGGGAGCGCCCGGATGCCGGTGGCCCGGGCGCTGCTGAGCCGTGTCCTCAACCGCTTCTTTGCCTGGGGCCTGGGCGTGCGGCTGCGAGACCTGTCCAGCGGCTTCCGCCTCTACCACAGAGGTGCGCTGGCCATGGAGGCGGTGCCGGCCCGGGACTTCGATGTCCTCCCGGAGATCGTGATCCGGGCGTACACCCACGGTTGGCGGGTCCGGGAGATCCCCTTCCGCTACGAGCCCCGGGTGCACGGCTCCTCCAACGCGCGGATCGTCCCCTTCGGCCTGGCCTATCTGGGGACCTTCCGCCGCTTGTGGGCCACGCGCAACGACGTCGACGCCGCCGACTACGAGGACCGGGCTTTCGACAGCCGGCACCCGCCCCAGCGCTACTGGCAGCGCACGCGGCACCGTCACATCCGCGACCTGGTGGGCCCGGCGGGCCGGGTCCTCGACGTCGGGTGCGGGTCGAGCCGGCTCCTGGGGACGCTGCCCGCGGGCAGCGTGGGCCTCGACCTCCTGATCGGGAAGCTCCGCCGGGCCCGGCGATTCGAGCGACCCCTCGTCCGGGCCGACGCGGTGGGCCTGCCGTTTCGCAACGGCGTGTTCGACGCCGTCGTGGCGTCTCAGCTCGTCGAGCTGGTTCCGTCCGGCGGCCACGCCCTCACCGAGATGGCGCGGGTGCTCGGCCCCGGTGGCCGCCTGGTCCTGGCTACCCCCGACTACGGGCGCCGCCGGTGGCGTCTCCTCGGGACCCTCTACTCCCGCATCGTCCCGGGGGCCGGCGACCACCCGCCCGTCGCCCGGTACTCACGCCGCCAGCTGGTGGACGAGGTCGCGTCGCGGGGCCTGACCCTCGAGGCCGAGCGCCACATCCTCGGCGCCGAGATGATCCTCTCCTTCCGCAAGGCGCAAAGGGGGTCAGGTCGTGAATGGTGAATCGGCGGTCGAAAACGTCCTCTTGAGGTGACGCAATTCAACATTCACGACCTGACCCCTTCGTGGCCCTTGCCCCAGGCCCAGCCGAAGCTCATGCCCATCTGGAACGCGCGGTAGTTCTTCGTCCCGGCGAGCTCCTCGGAGAAGTCGGCGGGCAGGTCGGCGCCGACGCTGATCCCGAGCATGAAGTGCCCGCCGAGCCGGAAGTCCACGCCGGCGCCGAGGTAGGCCCCGGGAACGGCCAGCACCTGGGTCTTCACCGAGGACCCCGGCAGTCCCGAAGACGTGCTCGTTCCCGAGCCGATGTAGGGACCCACCATGGCGCTCAGCCACGGCCGCACGCTCGCGGTCGGGCGCCTCGTCGGGTACCAGCGGATGCCCGCGAGCACCGAGGAGATGGCCGTAGACTCGCTGCCCGTTCCCCCCCCGACATCCACGTACGTCGTGGCGTCGACGGCGCGGCCGGACGCGCTGATCGTGAGCGCCAGGTTCTCCCGGAACCAACGGTGGTAGTCCAGCCCACCGCCGAAGCCGGAGACCGACGTGTCGACGATCCCGCCGGGCTGGGAGACCGAGGCCCAGCTGTCGCGGTAGCGCGAGATGGTCCAGCGCACGTCGATCCGGTTGCGGCCATCCAGGGGCCGGGGGCCCGGGGGCGTGTCGGAGGCTCCCCGGGAGACCGTCTCCTGGCGCTCGGTGGCCGCCATGCGGTCCGGGCCCACGACCACCTGCGCTCCCTCCGCGACCTCGGCGGTCGTGGCCACTCCCCCGGACTGCAGGTCGCACTGGACGCGGTAGGCGCCGGGCTCGAGGCCCAGCTGGACGGCGCGGCCCCGGGGCTTCTGGAGCTCGACCACCAGCTCGTCCCGGGAGTTCCGGACGAAGCAGCGTCCGGTCAGGCTCTCGGAGAGCACCAGCCCCGCCGAGGTCTGACGGATGTCCGTCATGACCACGTCGCCGGTGCCCGAGAGCTGGATGTCGTAGGCCGGGTGCTGAGCACCGCCGCGGGTGTCGACGGTTCCCCCGAGGGTCTCGTGGAAGGCGAACTGGTAGGCCTCGTTGAGCGTCACCTTGCCCTCGCCGGAGACGTCCGCCGCCCCTCTCAGTCCCGAGGTCAGGTAGTGGGTGAAGAAGCTGCCGCCGAGGCCCTCCGATTCCTGGGCGACCTCGTCCTCCGAGCTCGAGGTGAGGAAGGCGTGACCCCGCATCTCCGAGGACTCGTCGGCGAGGAACGGTGGACGGCGCTTTCCGCCCTTGAGGCGGGTGATGGCCCCGGAGGCGCAGGCGTCCAGCACCGCGATGCGGACGTCGGCGGGGACCGCGTCCATGTGGTCGCGCAGGGAGCGGTAGGAGTAGCGGTCGTCGCCCAGCAGCAATCCCTTCTCGTCGGCGTGCCCGGAGTAGTAGAAGAGGAACTCGGTGCGGCGGGGGGCGCCCGCGGGGTCGCGGCGGTCGGCTTCGGTGCGGGCGCGCAGGGTCTCGAGGGCCTTCTCCAGCTCACCCACCGACGGCTGCTCGAGGAGGATGGTGTCGCGCTCCTCGACGCCGCCGAGCTCCTGGAGGACGGTGGCGAACCGGGCCGCGTCGGACACCGCGAACCGCAGCGTGGGGCGATCGCGTCCCCCCTGGTTCGCCCCGGCCACGAGGGCGTAGCGGTGGACCACGTCGGCGCCCGAGGTCCCCGCGACACCAAGGACGAGGGCACAGGTGGTGAGCAGTCTGAGCGTCGTCATGACACCGTCTCCTTGGTCAGAGTGAAGATCGATTGCTGAAGGTTCGCCGGGATCTCGAGTTGGGGCGGCGCGCCCGCTGATCCGGTTGCGGCCACCTTCCGGGCGGCCTGGCGCACCGCCTCCAGGTCGAAGGGCTCGTCGCCGGTGACCAGGTAGAACCGCTCCCAGCGGGGAGCGTCGTCGAGCTCGTAGGAGAAGTCCAGCAGCACCGTTCCTCCCGTCTCCAGCGGGGCCGCCCGCCCGCCGGACCGGGGGAGGTGCTGGGTCACGTTGCCGTTGCCGTCGGTCGACACGATGGCCCCGTAGGGTCGGCCCGCGGCCCGATAGCCCACGCGGATCAGCTCTCCCGGGACCGCCCGAGCCCCGGGCCCGAGGCGCTCGCTGCCGGCGGCGGTCTTGCGGAAGACGACGATCTCGGCGTCGCCTCCCTTCAGCCGGATGCCGTCGGCCGGCGCGGGAGGACGGAGCACGCCGACCCCCACCGCGAGAACCACCGCCGTGGCGGCCAGGGCCGGCACCAGCCACGCCGGGACCCGCCGCACCGGTGTGGCCTCGCGCCGCGAGGCCCCGCTCGCCCGGGCCCGGCCCCGGATGCGCTCGTCCATGAGGGCGGGGGGGTACTGGCGAGCGATCTCGGTGTCGGACTCGCGCAGGCCGTCGAGGCGGCGGCGGAGCGCGGGGTCGAGGGCCAGGAGCCGCTCGATCCGCCCCCGCTCGTCCTCCGGGAGCTCCCCGAGCAGGTACCGTTCCAGATGGAGATCGGGAACCGTCGCGGCGTCGTCCGAGCAGGTCATGAAGCCTCCATCTGCAGCAGGGTTTCCCGCAGGCCGCGCAGACGCTTCCGCACTCCCGAGACCGAGAGACCCACCTCCCGGGCGGTCTGCTCCAGCGTCAGCCCGTCGACGAAGTGGAGCACCGCGATCACGCGGGTCGAGTCTTTTTGTCGTGCGAACAGGCGGCGGAGCGTGAACCGGGCTTCGGCCTGGGGGCTGGGGTCCTCGAGGCGGGCCAGCCGGACGAGGGTGTCGTCCTCCACGGCCTCCGGGCCAGCTCGGCGGTCCCGCAGGCGATTCAGGCAGAGGTTGGTGGCCATCTTCCACAGCAAGCTGGACGGGAAGCGCACCTCGAGCCGCGATCGTCGCCTGAGAAGCTGAACGAACACGTCCTGGGTCACGTCGAGCGCCTCCTCCTCGTCGCGGAGCAACTGGCGGCAGCGTCGCAGGACGAGACCGCCGTACCGGGTCCAGAGCCCCTCGACGTCCACGTCCTGCTCGGCCATGTCGTTCATGAGACACACCGCGGTTGGAGAAGTGTCACTCTGCCGGGAGGCAGATGATTCGGCTCGATCGCAGCGATCAGCATCTTGGGGTGGATAGGCGCACTCGGAGGCGCGGCCCCGCGGGCCCTAACACAACAAGACGGCAAACCCGGGACGTTCGTTTCGTGGATTGAGGGGACAAGGGTTCAAGTTCCAGATGCTGCATTGCAGTTCTATTCCGTCCTCTTGAGGTGACGCAATTCAACATTCACGACCCGACCCCTCCCGGCTCTGCTAGACTCAGCCTTTTTGGGAGGGAGGGCAGTGAAGATCCGGGCGGTGCGTGGGACGCGGGACATACTTCCCGACGAGATCCCGGCCTGGCAAACGCTGGAGCGGGCGGCCCACGGCCTGTTGGGACGGTACGGGTACCGGGAGATCCGCACCCCGGTCTTCGAGGAGACGGAGCTGTTCGCCCGGGGGATCGGGGCCGAGACCGACATCGTCACGAAGGAGATGTACACCTTCGACGACCGTGACGGCTCGTCACTCACGCTGCGGCCCGAGGCCACGGCGGGAATCGTCCGCGCGGTCATCGAGCACAACCTGATGAACACCGACCCGGCCCTCAAGGTCTACGCCCTGGGGCCGATGTTCCGACGGGAGCGGCCCCAGAAGGGACGCTACCGGCAGTTCCACCAGCTCGACGTGGAGGCCTTCGGGCTCACCAGCCCCACCATCGACGCCGAGATGATCGAGGTCGCGGTGGCCTACCTGGAGGCCTGCGGCGTCCGCCAGCACCAGCTCGTCCTCAACTCCGTCGGCGACCAGCACTGCCGCCCCGCGTACGTGGAAACGCTGCGCACGGCCCTGCGGGAGCACGCCCCGAGCATGTGCGGCGACTGCCAGCGCCGGGCCGAGACCAACCCCCTGCGGGTCCTCGACTGCAAGGTCCCCGACGACCAGAAGATGATCGAGGGGCTCCCGAAGATCACCGGCCACCTCTGCGCGGACTGCCGCGACCACTTCGCCGAGGTGTGCCGCCAGCTCAAGCTCCTGGGGATCCCGTACCGCCTGAGCCACCGCCTGGTGCGCGGGCTCGACTACTACGTGCGGACCACCTTCGAGATCCTGAGCGGCGAGCTCGGCGCCCAGAACAGCGTGCTCGGCGGCGGTCGCTACGACGGTCTGGTGCGCGACCTGGGCGGACCCGAGGTGGCGGGGACCGGCTTCGCGGTGGGTCTCGAGCGCCTGGCCCTTCTCATGCCGGCGGGCGAGAGCGAGGGGCGCTGCGACGTGTTCCTCGCGCCGCTCACGAGCGAGGCCCTCGACCCGGCCCTGGTTCTCCAGCGCGACCTGAGGCAGGCGGGGGTGCGGGCGATGCTCGACCCCGAGGGACGCAGCTTCAAGTCCCGCATGAAGCAGGCGGACAAGCTGGGCGCGCGCTTCGTGGCCATCCTCGGCGACGACGAAGCGGCGCGCGGGGTGTGGACGATTCGGGACATGGAGCGATCGGAGCAGGAAGACGTGCCGGAGGGACGGATCCTCGAGCACCTGAAGGAGAAGACGAATGGCTGAGAGCCTGGGCGACCTCACCCGCACCCACTACTGCGGGGAGCTGCGGCCCGAGCACGTGGGTGAGACGGTCACGCTGATGGGGTGGGCGGCGACCCGCCGCGACCTGGGGGGAGTCATCTTCATCGACCTGCGCGACCGGGAGGGGCTCTGCCAGGTGGTGGCCCGGCCCGAGGTCTCGCAAGTCGCCCACGACGCCGCCGACGACGTGCGCACCGAGTACGTCCTGGCGGTGGTGGGGGAGGTGGCGAAGCGGTCCGAGGACACGGTGAATCCCAACCTCCCGACGGGTCAGGTCGAGGTGGAGGTGAAGGAGATCCGGGTCCTCAACGAGGCCCGGACGCCCGTTTTTCCCATCGAGGACGACATCGACACCAGCGAGGAGGTCCGCCTCAAGTACCGGTACCTGGACCTGCGCCGCCCGAAGATGCTCGAGAACATGAGGCTCCGGCACAAGGTCACCATGGAGATCCGGCGCCACATGGACGAGCAGGGGTTCCTCGACGTGGAGACCCCGATCCTGGCCAAGTCCACCCCGGAGGGGGCCCGGGACTACCTCGTTCCCTCCCGGGTCCACCACGGCAGCTTCTACGCCCTGCCCCAGTCGCCGCAGCTGTTCAAGCAGCTCCTGATGATCGCGGGCTTCGACCGCTACTACCAGATCCCCCGCTGCTTCCGGGACGAGGACCTGCGGGCCGACCGCCAGCCCGAGTTCACCCAGGTCGACGTGGAGGTCTCCTTCGCCCGGGAAGAGACGATCTACGACCTCATGGAGCCCCTCTTCCAGCGCCTGGTGAAGCTCCTCGGCGTGGAGGTGCCCCGTCCCTTCCCCCGGATGGAGTACTCCGAGGCCATGGAGCGGTACGGCTCGGACAAGCCCGACCTCCGCTTCGAGATGCCCATCACCGACGTCAGCGACGAGCTGGCGACCCTGGGCCTTCTCACCTTCCCCGACCTGATCAAGGAGGGGGCGCGGGCTCGGGCCATCGTCCTCCCGGCCTCGGGGGGCGTCTCCGGGATGCGTCTCCGGAAGATCAACGAGGAGGTGTGGCTGGGCCGGATCGTGCCCGACGCCCGCGGCAGCAAGCGCAACCTCTTCACCCTCAAGGCCACCGACGAGGCCATCGCCAACCTGGTGAAGAAGGGGGCCAGCGAGGAGGTGGCCCGACGGATGCTCGAGAAGGCCAGCGCCGGGAAGGGCGACGTCCTCCTCGTGGGTGTCGACCAGCCCGAGCCGGTGTCCATGGCCATGGGCATCCTGCGCCTGGCCATGGGCCGGGAGCTGAAGCTCGTGGACGAGAAGGCCTACCGCTTCCTCTGGGTGACCGGGTTCCCCCTGGTGGAGTTCGACAAGAACGAGAAGCGGTGGGTGAGCGTGCACCACCCGTTCACGGAGCCGGCGCCCGAGGACCTGCCCCTGCTGGACACCGACCCGGGCCGGGCCCGAGCCCGGGCCTACGACCTTGTCCTCAACGGGACCGAGGTGGGCGGGGGCAGCATCCGAATCCACGACTCCGCGCTCCAGGCGCGGATCTTCAAGCTGCTCTCCATCACCGACGAGGAGGCCCGCAACCGCTTCGGCTTCTTCCTGGACGCGCTCCAGTCCGGGACACCGCCCCACGGGGGGATCGCCCTGGGTCTCGACCGGATCGTCTCCCTCCTCGCCGGGGAGGACTCGATCCGGGATGTGATCGCCTTCCCGAAGACCGCCAGCGCCACCGATCTCATGACCGAGGCGCCGTCGACGGTGAGCGACGCGCAGCTCCGGGATCTGGGGGTCATCGCTGTCCGCAAGTAGGGGACCGGGCTGTGCTAAGCTCACGCTGATGGCGATGGACCCGCCAAGACGCCGCGGAGCCGGCTTCTCCCCCTGTCCATGACACGCGTTTCCGTGCCGGAGAAGGGGGTCGAGTCTCTCTTCGGGACCCACGACGAGAACCTCCGCCTGCTCGAGCAGGCGTTCAAGGTGCGCATCCGTGGACACGGCTCGGAGCTCTCCATCGAGGGCGACGAGGCCGGGGCCACGCTGGCCCGCCGGGCCCTGGAGCAGCTGACTGCCCTGATGAAGGACGGCTACTCCGTGGGGGCCGGAGACGTCCGGCTCGCCGCCGATCTCCTGTCGCGGGACGCGGACACGCGCCTGAAGGACTACCTGCTCAAGTCCGCGGTCCGCAGCGGGAAGAAGGTCGTGGTGCCCCGCAGCCTCAACCAGCGCCGCTACCTCGAGCAGATCCAGAGCCACGACATGGTGTTCGGGATCGGACCGGCGGGGACCGGCAAGACCTACCTCGCCGTGGCTCAGGCCATGGCCTATCTCCTCAACAAGGAGGTGAGCCGAGTCATCCTGGCCCGACCGGCGGTGGAGGCGGGCGAGAAGCTCGGGTTCCTGCCCGGGGACCTCCAGCAGAAGGTCGACCCCTACCTGCGGCCGCTCTACGATGCGCTCTACGACTTGCTGGAGTTCGAGAAGGTGGAGCGGCTCTTCGAGCGGAACCAGATCGAGGTGGCTCCCATCGCGTTCATGCGGGGGCGCACCCTGTCCGACGCCTTCGTGATCATCGACGAGGCCCAGAACACCACCACCGAGCAGATGAAGATGGTGCTGACCCGGGTCGGTCCCGGCTCGAAGGTGGTGGTCACCGGCGACATCACCCAGATCGACCTGCCGTCGGGGCGGGTGTCCGGCCTCGTCGAGGCGCTGTCGGTCCTCTCCGGGGTGGACGGGATCGCCTTCCGGTACTTCGACGAGAAGGACGTGGTCCGGCACCGTCTCGTCCAGTCGATCATCAAGGCCTACGAGGCCTGGGGCGGCGAGAAGCCGCCCGAGCAGTGACGCGGTGGGCCACTCCCCCGAGGTCGCGGTGGTCGTTCTGAACCGGCAGCGGCGCCAGCGCGTCGACGCCGCCCGCCTGCGCCGGGTGGTGAGGAACGCGGGGCGGACCCTCCGGGCGTCGGGCGAGGTCTCGGTGGTGCTGGCCGGGGACGGGCTGCTCCGGCGGCTGAACCGGCAGTACCGGGGCAATGACCGGCCCACCGACGTGCTCTCCTTTCCCGGGGCGGGGGGCGAGGAAGGGCTGGGCGACGTGGTGATCAGCGTTCCCACCGCGGCGCGCAACGCCCGTCGCCAGGGGCACAGCGTTCAGCGGGAGCTGGACATCCTGGCCCTGCATGGCTTCCTGCACGTCCTCGGCCACGACCACGAGACCGACGACGGGACGATGGACCGCCTCGAGGAGCGGCTGCGCCGGGACCTGGGGGCGCCGGCGTGATCGGCCTCGAGCTTCTCGTTCTCCTCCTCCTGGCCGGGCTGTCGATCTTCCTGGCCTCGGTGGAGGCCTCCTTCCACCTGCTGAAGCGCCGCCGCCTGGCCCAGGTCACCCACCACGACGAGGCCATGGCGGAGCTGGCCTCTTCCTACCTCGAGGACCCGCCGCGCCTCCTCATGCCCGTCCACCTCGGGACCTACACCGCCCACATCGGGATGACCGTCATCATCACGTCGCTGCTCTTCGGCCTGGTGACCTACTGGGCCATGCTCACCGCCTTCGCGGTGATGATGGCCTACCTGCTCCTCTTCCGCGTGAGCGTCCCCTACATCCTCGTGCATCAGGATCCGGAGAGGGCCTTCCTGCGCCTCCTGCCCGCGTTCCACGTCTACGCGCGGGCCCTCACGCCGGTGGTGGCCCGCCTGCGGCGCCGCGCCGCTCCCGAGGACGAGGACGACGCGGGCGCGCCGCCCATGCCGGAGGTCCCGCCGCCACCGGTGCAGGAGGCCGACGAGAACCGCCTGGCCGAGGCCCTGGGGCGTTTCTCGGAGACGGTGGTGCGGGAGGTGATGACCCCCCGTCCCGACGTCACCGCCATCGCCGCGGCGGCTCCCGTCGCCGAGCTGCGCCAGGTGATCCGGGAGACCAAGTACAGCCGCATCCCGGTGTACGGCGAGAACCTGGACGAGATCCAGGGGGTCGTGGACATCCGCGACCTCCTGGACCACGACGTCGCGGCGGGGGCGACGGTGGCCGGGCTGGCGCGGCCGGCCCGCCTCGTCCCCGAGACGAAGCACATCGCCGAGCTGCTGCGGGAGATGCAGGCCGAGCGCTTCACGTTCGCGGTGGTGATCGACGAGTACGGGGCCACCGCGGGGATCGTCTCGGTGGAGGACATCGTCGAGGAGCTGGTGGGCGAGATCCAGGACGAGTTCGACGTCGAGCCGGACCCGCTGTCGGTGGAGGCCGACGGGGCGGTTCTCGCGGAGGGCCGGGTGGGCGTGGATCGGCTCCAGGAGGCCCTCGAGGCCGAGCTCTCGGTCGAGGAGGGCGTCGAGACCGTGGGCGGTCTGGTCACCACGGTGTTCGGGCGCATCCCCCGGGTCGGGGAGCGCACGACCTACCTGGGCTTCGAGATCGAGGTCCTCGACGCCGAGGAGAAGCGCGTGAATCGCGCCCGATTCCGGCGCATCCCGGTGCCCGACGCGGCATGAGCGACGAGACGACCGACGAAACCCGCCACTCCGTCCCCTTCCGGGCGGGGTTCGTGACGGTGGTGGGGCGGCCCAACGTGGGCAAGTCCACCCTGGTGAACCGGCTCGTGGGGCAGAAGGTCGCCATCGTCTCGAGCAAGCCCCAGACCACCCGCAACCGCATCCTGGCGGTGGTCCCCCGGCCCGGGGCGCAGATGGTGCTCTTCGACACCCCGGGGATCCACAAGCCGATGCACGAGATGAACCGGCGCATGGTGCAGATCGCGGTGCGCGGCGTGGGCCAGGGCGACACCGTGCTCTGGCTGGTGGAGGTGGGGGAGCCGCCGGGGCCGGGCGACCGCTTCGTCCGCGACGTCCTGGTGAAGGCGGGGCGGCCGGTGATCCTCGGGCTCAACAAGATCGACCGGGTCTCGAGACCGGACATCCTTCCCGCCATCGACGCCTACCGGGGGCTCATGGACTTCGTCGACGTGGTGCCCTTCTCCGCCCTCAAGGGCGACAACGTGGACCGCCTCGAGGAGGTGCTGCTGAAGCACCTGCCCGAGGGGCCGGCGCTGTACCCCGAGGACTTCCTCACCGATCAACCCGAGCGTTTCTTCGTGGCCGAGATGGTGCGCGAGCGCATCCTCCACCACACGCGCCAGGAGATCCCGTACGCCTCCGGGGTGGTGATCGAGTCGTTCCGGGAGGAGGAGGGGCTCGTCCGCATCCACGCCGTCATCTACGTGGAGCGGGACAGCCAGAAGGGCATCCTGATCGGCCGTGGGGGCTCCATGCTCAAGACCATCGGGACCGAGGCCCGTCGGCAGATCGAGGAGTTCCTCGGGACCCGGGTCTACCTGGAGCTGTTCGTGAAGGTTCGCTCGGGCTGGCGCGAGAGCGAGCAGGTCCTCGGTGAGATGGGCCTGGGGGACAAGGCCTAGCCCTCGTCCGGGTCGTCCTCGGGGCGGTTCTCTCCGGGCGTCTCGATCTCCAGGGCGTCGTCCTCGACGTCCTCCGGGCCCTTCCTGCCCCCGAAGGCGACGACGAGCTTGCCCATCACGCTCCAGCCCCCGATGTCGCTCTCGTTGTACACCGCGGAGACACCGCCGACCCCCACCGCGTCGGGCACCGTGGACCAGCCCACCTCGGCGCCGAAGCGGAAGCGTCCCCGGCCGACCTCGGCCCCGCCCACCACGTGAAAGCCGGCCTTCGTGCGGCTCTCGTCGTAGGACCGCCCGGCCACCGAGCTCTCCTCGCTGAAGGAGGTGAGGCTGCCGCCGATGCCGGCGTAGGGCACCACCAGCCGGCCCTCCCGGAGGCGGTAGCCGGCGGTGAGGTAGACGGGGGTGATCCGGATCGAGAGGGGGTGGCCCACCCGCTGCACGAGGCCGGCGGGGCCGGCCACGAAGACGCGCTCTCCTTCCTTCGAGAAGGTGCGGGCCCCCGCCGACACGAAGAAGCCTGGCTTGAAGGAGTAGCGCGCGGCGCCGCCCCAGGTGAAGCCCCCCGAGGAGCCGAAGACCGCGTCCGCCGACTTCGAGGCGGACAGGTCGAAGTAGCCGGCCCCGAGCTCCGCGGCGAGCTCGCCGGCGGAGGCCGGGACCGTCGAGAGGGAGAGGGCCAGGAGCGGCGCGAAGACCAGGCGGAGTGGCCTGGGGGCGGGCATTCGGGGGCTCCTCACGGCTCAACCGGCCCCTGGTCGAAGCCGAGGCCGCTCAACGCGGGAGCGGGCCGGATCAGGCCGTGCCCCACGGTGTCGTTGCGGCCTCCCTCGGGGGCCCCCCCGATCTTCTCCGCCGTCTGCTCGAGGGCGGCGAGGACGGCGTCGGGGTCGGTGATTCCCTGGGAGATGAGGAGGGCGGCCGCGGCCGAGACGTGAGGCGCGGCCATGCTCGTGCCGTCGAGCCCGCAGTAGCAGAACCGGTCGTAGATCCCCAGGTCCACGAAGTCGGGATCGGGCATCTGCTGGAAGACGCAATCCGCCAGGCCGTCCCGGTCGTCGTCGCGGTCGCAGTTGCCGCCCGGCGCCATGAGGCTCAGCTCGGCGCCGGTGCTCGAGTACGAGGCCCGCTCCCCGCGCCCGTCGACTGCTCCCGCCGCGATCACGCTGGGGAGCGAGGCCGGGAAGTCGATCCCCGACCTTCCGGTGTTCCCCGCCGCCGCCACGACGACGATGCCGGCCCGGTGGGCCCGGTCCACCGCCCGGCTCACCGTCTCGGAGAACCCGTCGGTGCCGAGGCTCATGTTGATCACCTTGATCGGCTGCTCGCCCCCCTGGCGGTACTCCGTCGCGTAGTCGATGCCCTCGGCCACGTCGAAGAATGTCCCGGTGCCGACCTCGTCGAGGACCTTGACCGGCATGATGGCGCACTCGAAGGCGAGGCCGGTGACCCCGACGTCGTTGTCGGTCGCCTCGGCGATGGTGGAGGCCACGTGGGTGCCGTGGAACTCGTCGTCGTTGGGGTGGGCGTCCTCGTTCACCACGTCCCAGCCGGGAAGGAAGGTCACCTCACCCCAGTCCGGAGCCCGGCCGTAGAAGCGGCCGTCCCGGGGGTCGCGGTAGTCCTCGTAGGCGGCGCCGGTGTCGAGCACGGCCACTCCCACCGAGCGCTGCCCTTTCTGGATGGCCCAGATGCGCCGTGCCCCGAGGAGCTCCATGTTCCACTGGAACTCGAAGAACTCGTCGTTGGGGGTGAAGGTCGTCTGGGACTTCCTGACCAGCCCGTTGGGCTCGGCGTAGTCGACCTCGTCCATGGACTCGAACCAGGCGACGGCCTCGGGGACCGCGATTCCCGGCTCCAGGGACACGAGAAGGTGAGGCCGGAATCGGGCCCGCCGGACCCTGACCCCACCCCCGGCGCGGAGCATGGGCTCGACGTCGCGGAGGTCCACCTGGGGCCGGAACGCGACGATCACCTCGCCCGGGCGATACTCCGGCCCCGAACGGGGGGCCGAGGGGCGAGGTACGACCTTGACGATCCCGTCGGCTCGAGCGACAACGCCGGCGGCGAGAGCCATCATCGCCAGCGTGATCAGGGCGCGGAGACGCATCCGCGGAGTCTAGCAGGTTGGTGACGGGTCTTCACTTCGGGTGCGGTCGGCGGGAGCAGCGGTGAGCCCGCGGAGGAGCGGGGTCGCGAGGGCGGCTCCGGCGAGGAGGCAGGCCACCCCGAGAAGGGGCTCGGGCGTGTAGGTGGTCTGGGCGGGGTCGTCGACCAGGGGGGCGACCAGGAAGGTGAGGCCGTTCAACGATGCGTGGGCGAGGATTGGAGGCCACAGGGACCCCGTCCGCAGGCGGACGGCCCCGAGCACGAGACCGATGGTGAACGTGAAGAGGAAGCGGAAGGGGTCGCCGTGCATGGCCGCGAAGAGGAGGGCCGAGGCGACGACCGCCCCGGCCAGGCCGGCCCGGCTGATCGCCAGCCCGACCACCACGCCCGCCGCGACCGTCAGCCCGGATCTCGACGGATCCTGAAGAATGGCCGCAAGCAGGAGCGCCGAGACCAGCACCGTCCACACGCGGCTGGCCGGAGACGTGAGCGACGGCAGCAGCAGCCCCCGGACGACGAGCTCCTCGAGGATGGCGGGCGCGATGGCGATCACCGTCACCGAGACGACCGCATCGAGCGGGCCCGACGGCTTCAGGGCCCGGTGGATCGCCCGAAAGATCTCCAGGTACTCCGGGGAAGGGGGCCACACCAGGGCCTGCATCTCCATCAGCCCGATGCTGAGGACCCAGAGAGCGCCGCCCAGGAGGACGGCCAGGGCCACCGTCCGGGACGACACGGGCCCCAGCGCCAGCGTCTCCCGCCAGGAGTCGCGCCGGAGAACGACCAGGGCGGCGACCGGCGGAAGGGCCAGCAGCCCCGACCCCAGGCTGATCTGTGCCCTGAGGCCCAGGCCCGGCACCCGGGCCAGAGCCAGCCCCCCCAGCATCATCGCCACGACGCCGGCCAGGGTCACCGAGAGGGCGAGTGCCGGAGGGAAGGGGGGAGGCGTTCCGGACCTGTCTGTGCCCATGGCGGTGTCATTATCGCGGATGTCGGGGCGGCAGGGCTTGAGGCGGAGTGCCCGGGCCATTACCATCGAGGGCTTCGAGGGCCGAAGGAGGGTTGAGTGGGGTCCCTGGCGGGCCAGCATCGGATCGACCTCGTGAGCGAGACGGCTCCGGCCGGGCGGGGCGTCTCCTCGCGGGGGCTCCTCGACCTGCCGGCGGAGGAGCGGCCCCGGGAGCGTCTCGCCCGCCTGGGGGCCGGGGCGCTCAGCACCCGCGAGCTCGTCACCGTGCTCGTGGGGACCGGGGCCCGCGGCACCTCGGCCCTCGACCTCGCCGACGAGCTCCTGGGCTCGGGGCTGCGCGCCCTCGCCGGGCGCTCCCTCCCCGACCTCGAGCGCACGCGGGGGCTGGGTCGGGCCAAGGCCGGCCGGCTCCTCGCCGCCCTCGAGCTCGGGGCGCGCCTGGCCTCCGACGGGGGCGGGGAGGCGCCCGTCCTGGCCAGCCCCGAGGCCGCCGGGCGGCATCTCCTCCCGCGCTACGGGGCGCGCCCGGTGGAGACCTTCGGCTTGCTCGCTCTCGACGTACGCCGCCGCCTGCGCCGCGAGGCGGTCATCTCCGTGGGCTGCCTGACCGCGAGCCTCGTGCACCCGCGCGAGGTCTTCCAGGAGGCCGTCGTCTCCCGGGCGGCGTCGCTCGTGCTGTTTCACAACCATCCCTCCGGCGACCCCGAGCCCTCGACCGAGGACCTGGCCCTCACCCGGCGCCTCGCCGCCGCCGGGACGCTCATGGGGATCGAGGTCCTCGATCACCTCGTGCTGGGCGCGGGGCGCTTCGTGAGCCTCAGGGAGAGGGGGGTGCTTTGACCAGGCTCGTCTACTTCGACGGCGCGAGTGGGGCCTCGGGGGACATGATCCTCGGGGCGGTGGTGGACCTGGGCCTTCCCCTCGACCGGCTCCGCGAGGATCTCGCGAGCCTGCCCCTGTCCGGCTACCGGCTGGAGGCGACCCGCGTCTCCCGCTCGGGCCTGGCCGCCACCAAGGTGGACGTCCTCGTCGACGAGGAGAAGCCGGTCCACCGCCACCTCGGCGACATCGTCCGCCTCCTCGAGCAGAGCGACCTCCCGGTCGAGGTGAAGGAGGAGGCCGAGGCGCTCTTCGTGCGGCTGGCGGAGGCGGAATCGGCGGTCCACGGCATCTCCCCCGAGCGCGTGCACTTCCACGAGGTGGGGGCGGTGGACTCGATCGTGGACATCGTGGGCGGCGTCCTCGCGCTGCGCTGGCTCGAGGCGGACCGCTTCGTCTCCTCCCCCCTCAACGTCGGGTCGGGGACGGTGAAGATGGCGCACGGGACGTTCCCGGTGCCGGCCCCCGCGACCGCCCGCCTCGTCGCCGGGGTGCCGGTCTACGGGGAGGGCGAGGGGGAGCTGCTGACCCCCACCGGCGCCCTCCTCGTGACCGCACACGCCACCGACTACGGCCCTCTCCCCCCCATGCAGATCGAGAAGGTGGGGCACGGGGCGGGCTCCCGGGACACCGGAGGACGGCCCAACGTCCTGCGCCTGCTGGTGGGCGCGGAGGCCCGGGGCGAGGGCGGGGGGCGGGTGCTGGTCCTCGAGACCGAGATCGACGATGCCTCGCCCCAGCTCTTCGGCCCCCTCCTCGACCAGCTCCTCGGGGCGGGCGCCATGGACGCGTTCTTCACGCCGGTGCAGATGAAGAAGGGGCGGCCCGGGGTCCTGGTCACCGTCCTCGCCCCGCCCGAGCGCCGGGGCGCGGTGGAGGAGCTGCTCTTCCGCGAGACCACGACCCTCGGGATCCGCCGCCAGGAGTGGGACCGGACCGTTCTGGAGCGGGAGGTCTCCACCGTCGAGACCGCCTACGGCCCGATCCGTGTCAAGATCGGCCGGCGGGGCGGGACGGTCTACAACGCCTGGCCCGAGTTCGACGACTGCCAGCGAGCGGCGACGGAGAAGGGAGTGCCGGTGAAGCAGGTGCTCGCCGAAGCGCTGTCGGCCTGGCGGAGCGGCGGCAGAAAGCAACGATGACCGAGAAACGATCCTTCCTCGTCACCACACCCATCTACTACGTGAACGCCGAGCCCCACGTGGGACACGCGTACACCACCATCGCCGCCGATGCTCTCACCCGCGCGCGACGGCTGGGGGGGCACGACGTCTTCTTTGTGACCGGCACCGACGAGCACGGGCAGAACATCGAGCGCATCGCCCGGGAGCGGGGGATCCCGGAGCAGCAGCACTGCGACGAGATCGCCGCCGTCTTCCGCAGCCTGTGGGAGCGCCTGGACATCCGGTACGACCGCTTCATCCGCACCACCGAGGAAGAGCACCGCCGGGGCGTCCTGAAGCTGTGGGGGCTCCTCGTGGAGGCCCAGACGCCGGACGGACAGGACGCGGTGTACCAGGGGACGTACTCGGGCTGGTACTGCCCGCGCTGCGAAGGCTTCAAGGACGAGGACGAGCTGCAGCAGCCGGACAACGTGTGCCCGGACCACGAGCTTCCCTGCGAGTGGACGGAGGAGCAGAACTTCTTCTTCCGGCTCTCCGCCTACGAGGAGTGGCTGCGCGAGCAGATCGAGTCCGACCGACTTCTCATCCGGCCCGAGTCGCGGAAGAACGAGATCCTCGGCGTCATCCGCCAGGGCCTGAAGGACTTCAGCGTGAGCCGGGCCCGGGTGAAATGGGGGATCCCGGTGCCCGAGGAGCCCGACCACGTCCTCTACGTGTGGGTCGACGCCCTCAGCAACTACATCACCGCCCTGGGCTTCGCCGACGACGGCGAGAACTACCGCCGCTTCTGGTGCGGGGCCCACGAGCGCCTTCACCTCATCGGCAAGGACATCATCCGCTTCCACTGCCTGTACTGGCCGGCCATCCTCCACGCGGCGGGGCTGCCGGTGCCGACCCGGGAGTTCGGCCAGGGCTTCATCACCAAGGACGGTCGCAAGCTCTCCAAGACCACCGGCAACGTCATCGACCCCGCGGCCCTGGCCGAGCGCCTCGGGCCCGACGCCGCCCGGTACTTCCTCCTCCGCGAGGCGCCCTACGGTGCGGACTGGGACTTCACCGACGCCGCCTTCGTCGGCCGCTACAACGCCGACCTGGCCAACGACCTGGGCAACCTCGTCTCCCGGGCCCTGACCATGGTCTCGAAGTTTGGCGACGGGAAGGTGCCGCCCCGTCCCGCGTCCGTGAGCGAGGCTCGGGGGCTCGAGGAGGAGCTGCAGACCGACGCCCCGGTGGCCTGGCCCTACGCCGAGGGCCGCCGCGCCGCCGTGCTCGCCCGGTACGAGGCGATCGACTTCAGCGGGGCCCTGGCCGAGGTGTGGTCCTGGATCTCCCAGCTCAACCAGCGCATCGTGGCGGTGGAGCCGTGGACGCTGGCCAGGGATCCGTCCCGCCGGGACGAGCTCGACGCGTTCCTCTACCGCCTCCTCGAGGGCGTGCGCCTCGTGGCGGTGCTGGCCTCGCCGGTGATGCCGCGGGCGGCGGGGCGCATTGATGGGATGCTCGGCCGGGCCGACCGCGCCCCCGGCCCGGACGACCTCGAGTGGGGCCGGCTGGAGCCCGGGACCTCACTCGGCACCGTCGTGCCGCTGTTCCCCCGCATCGAGAAGAAGGACAAGGAGAAGAACGTGCCGGAGACCACGCCGCCCGCCGCCGTCCCCTCGAAGCCCGAGGAGGCCCCCGCTCCCGCCGCCGGGCCCGAGCGAATCGACATCGCCGACTTCGCCCGGCTGGAGCTGCGCGCGGCGAAGGTCACCGCCGCCGAGCAGGTCGAGGGGTCGAAGAAGCTGCTCAAGCTCCAGGTCGACCTGGGGACGGAGACCCGGCAGGTGGTGGCGGGGATCGCCCAGACCCACGCCCCCGAGGACGTGGTGGGGAAGACCGTCGTGCTCGTGGCGAACCTGAAGCCGGCAAAGCTCATGGGAGTGGAGTCCAACGGCATGGTCCTCGCGGGCTCGGTCGACGGGAGGGCCGTGCTCTGCCAGTTCGAGGGCGAGGTCGCCCCGGGGACCAGGGTCCGTTGAGCCACGCCCTCCGCGGGGGCGCGATCGTCGCCCTCCCCCTCGTCCTCCTCGCCGCCTCCAGGCCCGTGGCCCGGGGGCAGGAGCCCGTCCTCCTCACCGAGGGCGGGGACCTCGCCGCCATGCGGCAGCGGGTCTCGACCTTCGTCGCGGCCCTCGTCGAGTACACGAAGGACGTGCGCCTGAGCGCCGCCGGGCTGCAGAGCGTCCTCGATCACTACGCGGCCCTCGAGCAGGTCCACGGCGAGGAGGAGGCCCGGCAGATCGTGGAGCGCGCCTTCCAGGGCGACGGGTACGACTTCGGGTTGCTGGTCCGCGACCCCACCTACGTGGCGTGGTGCCGGGAGCGGGGATTGGAGCCCGAGCCCTTCTTCCGCCAGTTTCTCCGGCTGCAGGCGCTGTGGATGCGGGAGGAGAGCCTGGGGGCGCTGGCCCGTGCCCTCGAGGAGCTTCCCGGCCAGCGGGCCGAGATCGACGCCGCCCGCGCGCAGATGGGGGAGGAGGCTTACGCCAGCGGGGTGGCTGCCCTCGACGAGGCGAAGGCCATGATCGTGCACACGCGCGGGATGATGGAGCAGCTGCCGGTACCCGAAGGGGAAGAGGCAGCGCTCCTCGAGCAGCACGACCGCCGGATCCGGGAGACCCTGGGCCAGGAAGAACCCGGCCGGGAATGATCGACTCCCACTGCCACATCGACGTGGCCCAGTTCGACGCCGACCGCGAGGAGGTGGTGGCCCGGGCCCGGGAGGCGGGCCTCGCCGAGATGCTGGTGGTGGGCGGGGTCGACGAAGAGGGGGGACTGAAGCGGGCTCTGGGCGTGGCCGGGCAGTTCTCCCTGCCCGCGACCGCCGGCGTCCACCCCCACGAGGCTCGCCTGGCCGACCCCGGCGTGTACGACGAGCTGCGGGGGCTGGCCCGGGAGGGCCGCATCGTGGCGATCGGGGAGGTCGGGCTCGACTTCCACTACGACCTCTCGCCCCGGGCCACCCAGCGGGAGGTCTTCCGGGCCCAGATCCGCCTGGCCCGTGAGGTCGGCCTGCCCCTCGTCATCCACACCCGGGAGGCCGACGGGGAGACGGCGGCGCTTCTCGAGGAGGAGGGCGCGTCCGAGGTCGGGGGCGTGGTTCACTGCTTCACCGGGGGTCTCGACCTGGCCCGGAGGTCCCTGGCCCTGGGCCTGTGCCTCTCCTTCTCGGGCATCGTGGCCTTCCCCCGGGCCGAGGTCATCCAGCAGGTCGCCCGAGAGGTGCCCGACGACCGGTTCCTGGTGGAGACCGACGCGCCGTTCCTCGCCCCTCCGCCGCACCGGGGCAAGCGGAACGAGCCGGCCTGGGTGGTGGAGGTGGCCCGTCGGCTGGCCGCCCTCCGGGGGACGGACCTGGAGACCATCGGGGCCCTCTCCCAGCAGAACTACGCGCGGCTCTTCCGACGCGAGGCGGTGCTCGGACCCCGCGGCAGCTGAGGTCGTGCCCGGCTCCCCCGAGGTTTGACAACGCGTCACGAATCCGTCACTTTACCGGGCGCGTCTTCCCTGGGCGTCTCTCGTCACCGAAAGTAGAATCGTCCCTCATGGCCAACAGTTCCTTCGACATCGTGAGCACCGTGGACCTGCAGGAGGTCCGCAACGCCATCGGCCAGGCCCAGAAGGAGATCGCCACCCGGTACGACCTCAAGAAGAGCGGCTCGAAGCTGGAGCTGTCCGACGAGGCGATCGTGGTGACCGCGCCCGACGAGTACACCCTCAAGCAGGTGCGCGACGTCCTCGAGGCGAAGCTCGTGAAGCGGGGAGTCCCCCTGAAGGCCCTCACCTACGGGGAGATCGACCAGGCCCTGGGCGGGACCGTGCGGCAGCGGGCGGCCCTCCAGAACGGCATCCCCACCGAGAAGGCCCGGGAGATCGTCAAGCTGGTGAAGGGCACGAAGCTCAAGGTCCAGACGGCGATCCAGGGGGACCAGCTGCGGGTCACCGGCAAGAACAAGGACGACCTGCAGTCCGTCATCGAGATGCTGCGCGAGACCGACCTCGGGATCGACATGCAGTTCACGAACTACCGGTAGGGACGCGTGGCATCCGTAGACCCGGTGGGGCGGCAGGCGACTCTCGATCTCCGGGAGATCGTCCGCCTCGTCGAGGACGACCTCGTCAAGGTGGAGGCCCTCTTCGCCGAGCAGGCGCGCTCCGACGTCGGCCTGGTGAGCGAGATCGGCCGCTACATCCGCGAGGGGGGCGGCAAGCGGGTGCGCCCCGCCCTTCTGCTCCTGGCCAGCCGGCTCTGCGGGTACCAGGGCGACCGGGCGGTGGTGCTGGCGGCCACCGTGGAGTTCATCCACGCCGCCACCCTGCTCCACGACGACATCATCGACGAGGCGACGACGCGCCGCGGTCGCCGGAGCGTCAACAGCCGCTGGGGCAACGACATCACCGTCCTCCTCGGGGACTTCCTCTACACCAAGTCGATGGCCATGGCGCTGTCCCAGGACAACCTCCCGATCCTGCGGCTGCTCTCCGACGTGACCCTGCGCATGATCGAGGGGGAGATCCTCGAGATCGAGCGCGACGGCGACATGGAGGTCACCGAGGAGGACCACCTCGACCTCATCCGTCGCAAGACCGCCGACCTGTTCTCCGCCTGCACTCGCATCGGGGCCCTCCTCGGTGACGTGGACGACGAGCGGAGGGAGGGGCTGACCAGCTACGGCGCCCACCTGGGAATGTGCTTCCAGATGGTGGACGACCTGCTCGACTTCACCGCCGAGGAGAAGACGCTCGGGAAGCCGGTGGCCAACGACCTGCGCGAGGGCAAGGTGACCCTGCCCATGATCTTCCTGCTCCGTCGGGCCGGGGTCACCGAAGCCCAGAAGGTCCGGGCCGTTCTCGAGGACCGTGGCTTCCGCCGCGTGCCGCGCGAGGAGATCGTCCGCCTCGCCCGGGACCACGGGGCCCTGGAGGAAGCGGGCAGCCTGGCCGAGCGCTTCGCGGAAGCCGCGCGACGCGACCTCCGGGTCTTCGAGCCCTCGCCCTACCGCGAGGCCCTCGAGGCGCTGCCCGGCTTCATTCTCGCCCGCGATCACTGAGGGCGGGCGCGCGGCGGACCCATGAGCACGCGCGCGGCGGCGGAGGAGAGAGTCCGGTGGCTGCGGGAGGAGATCCGCCGCCACGAGCACCTCTACTACGCCCTCAATCGGCCCGAGATCTCGGACCAGGCGTACGACGACCTCGAGCGCGAGCTGAGGGACATCGAGGCCCGTTTCCCGGACCTCGTGACCCCCGACAGCCCCACCCAGCGGGTGGGGGAGACCCCCTCCGAGGAGTTCCCGACCTTCGTGCACCGGGTGAGGATGCTCAGCCTCGACAACACCTACAGCGAGGACGAGCTCCGGGAGTTCGAGGCGCGGGTCTTCCGCGCCATCGGAGAGCAGGAGATCGCCTACACCGCCGAGCTGAAGGTCGACGGCCTGTCGATGGCGCTCCACTACGAGGACCGCCGGCTCGTGCGCGCGGTGACCCGGGGCGACGGGGTGCGGGGGGACGACGTCACCGCCAACGCCCGGGCCATCCGGTCGGTGCCCCTGGTGCTCCGGGACGAGGCCGACGTTCCGCCGACTCTCGAGGTGCGGGGAGAGGTCTACCTGCCCCGCTCGCGCTTCGGCGAGATCAACCGGGAGCGGGAGGAAGCCGGGGAGGAGCCCTTCGCCAACCCCCGCAACTCCGCGGCGGGGACCATCAAGAGCCTCGACCCCCGGGTCGTGGCGGGTCGGGGGCTCGACATCCTGCTGTACTCCATCGCCGATGCTCGCGCGGCCGGGGTGAGGAGCCAGTGGGAGGCACTGGAGCGCATGCGGGCGTGGGGGTTGCGCACCAACCCCGCCTCCCGCCGGTGCCAGGGCCTCGAGGAGGTCCTCGTCTTCTGCCGCGAGTGGCAGGGGAAGCGGGACGAGCTCGAGTACGAGATCGACGGGGTGGTGGTGAAGGTCGACGACTTCGCGCTCCAGGAGGAGCTCGGCGCCACCTCCAAGTTCCCCCGCTGGGCCATCGCCTTCAAGTACCCGGCCGAGCAGGCGACCACAATCGTCCGGTCGATCGACGTCCAGGTGGGGCGGACCGGCAAGCTCACCCCGGTGGCGATCCTCGAGCCGGTGAGCCTGGCCGGCTCGACGGTGAGCCGGGCCACCCTCCACAACGAGGAGGAGATTGCCCGCAAGGACGTCCGGGTCCTCGACACCGTGCTCATCGAGAAGGGTGGGGAGGTGATCCCCAAGGTCGTCGGGGTCGTGGCGGAGGCCCGCCCGAAGGGCACCCGGCCGTGGACGCCGCCCGAGACCTGCCCGGTGTGCGACGAGCCGGTGGTGCGTCCCGAGGGCGAGGTGGACCGCCGCTGCCCGAACGTGTCGTGCCCGGCGCAGATCGAGGAGCGCCTCAAGCACTTCGCCCGACGCACGGCCATGGACATCGAGGGTCTCGGGGACTCCCTCGTCGCCCAGCTCGTGGAGAGGGAGCTGGTCCGGGACTACGCGGACCTCTACGCCCTCGATCTGGACGACGTGGTGGCCCTCGAGCGCATGGCCGAGAAGTCGGCGCGCAACCTGCTCGAGCAGCTCGAGAGGAGCCGGAGCCGGGAGCTCCGCCACCTCCTCTTCGGCCTCGGCATCCGCCACGTCGGGGAGCGCGCGGCCCAGCTGCTGGCCCGTCACTTCCGCAGCCTCGACGCCCTGGCCGCGGCGTCGGTGGAGGAGATGGAGGCGGTCCACGAGATCGGACCCATCGTGGCGCAGTCGGTGCACGACTGGTTCCGCGACCCCGCGAACCGGCGTCTCGTCGAACGGCTGAAGGAGGCCGGGCTGCGCACCGAGGAGGAGGGGACGGCCCCGGTGTCCCCGGTGCTCCAGGGCCAGCAGTTCGTCCTCACCGGCACGCTGGACTCCATGACCCGGGAGGAGGCGAAGGCGGCCATCGAGGCGCGGGGAGGCCGGGTCACCTCGTCGGTCTCGAAGAAGACCAGTGCGGTGATCGTGGGCCGGGACCCCGGCTCCAAGGCGGACAAGGCCAGGGGGCTGGGCGTCCGTCTGATCGACGAGGAGGGTCTTAGCGCCCTCCTGGCCGGGGACTGACGGTTATACTGCTCGCATGGCGCGTGCGGCGTCGGTTCTGACCGTTGTCCTCGTCGGCTTCGTGGCCGGGGCCCTCGGGTACCTGGCCGGCGGGGGTTTCCTGGCCGTGGGTCCCCCGGCCCCACCCGCCTTTGCCGGGGCGCCTCCCTCGTTTGCCGAGATCGTCGAGCGGGTCAACTCGGCGGTGGTGCACGTCGACGTCATCGAGGACGCGAGATCGGGCGCTCACGGGGAATTCGGCGACGGGCCACCCCTCGGCCTGCCGCGCCGCGGGGAGGGATCGGGCTTCATCGTGGACTCCGAGGGCTACATCCTCACCAACCACCACCTGGTGCCCGGACCCGCCCGGGTGCGGGTACGGCTCGCCGACAAGCGCGAGCTCGTCGCGCGGCGGGTCGGCTCCGACGCGAGCACCGACCTGGCTCTCCTCAAGGTCGAGGCCCGGGGGCTTCCCGCGGTTCCCCTCGGCGACTCCGACCGCCTGCGGGTGGGCGACTGGGTCTGCGCGATCGGCAATCCCCTCGAGTTCGACCACACTGTCACCGTGGGCGTCGTCTCCTCGAAGGGGCGCAAGATCTTCAACGAGTCCTTCGACTCCTACATCCAGACCGACGCCGCCATCAACCCCGGAAGCTCCGGGGGGCCTCTGGTCAACCTGCGAGGTGAGGCGGTCGGGATCAGCGCCGCGATCAGCAGCGAGGCCGAGGGCATCGGGTTCGCCATCCCCAGCAACGTGGCCCGGGCCGTCCTCGTGCAGCTGCGCGAGGAGGGACGGGTCCGCCGGGCCTTTCTCGGCGTCCAGCTCCACGAGCTCGATCCCGACCTCGCCGCGATGATGGGTCTCTCCGAGGTGCGGGGGGCGCTCGTCGTCGACGTTCCGGCCGGGGAGGCCGCGGCGGTGGCCGGGCTGAGGCCCTGGGACGTGATCACCGAAGTGGCGGGGGAGCCCATCGCCAACGGCGACGAGCTGATCCAGACGATCTCCGCCCTCCCGCCCGGTCACGAGGTGCGCCTGTCCCTCCTCCGCGACGGCGAGGCCCTCACCGTGTCCGCCCGACTCGGGGAGCGGATCGGCGACCCGGCACCGGAGCCCGACCTGGTGCGTCCGGCGGCCTCGACTCCGGCGGAGGGCGACGCCCTCGGCCTCGTCGTGGGAAACCTCGGCGCGAGGACCCGCGCCGAGCTGGGCCTGCCCCCGAATCGGGTCGGCGTGGTCATCCGCTCCATCCTCGGGGTCGATCCCGGGACGGACGATCTCGAGGAGGGGGACCTCGTCGTCTCGGTCAACCGCCGGGCCACCCCCGACGTGACGACGTACCGAGAGGTCCTCAGCTCGCTGCGTCGCGGGCAGTCGGCGTGGCTGTACGTGCACCGCCCCGTCCCGGCGGGTTCGTTCCTGACCCGGGTCGAGGTGGAGCGGGCCCGTTGAAGCCCCGCGTCCTCATCGTGGACGACGAGGAGGCGGTCCGCTCCTCGCTGCGGATGATCTTCGACTACGAGGGCTACGAGGTCCTTCTCGCCGCCAACGGTCCCGCGGGCCTGAAGATGGCCGAGCAGGAGTCGCCCGACCTCGTCTTTCTGGACATCAAGATGCCCCAGATGGACGGGCTCGAGGTCCTCAAGCGTCTCAAGGCCGACGAGCCCTCGCCCCCGGTGGTGGTCCTCTCCGGCCACGGGACGGTGAAGACCGCGGTGGAGGCGGTCAAGCTCGGGGCCTTCGACTTCATCGAGAAGCCGCCGGAGAGCGAGCGCATCCTCATCGTGGCCCGCAACGCCCTGGGTCAGAAGCGCCTCGCCGACGAGAACCGCGCCCTGAAGCTGAGCTTCGACGACCGCTACCGCATGGTGGGCCTCAGCCCCGCCCTGGAGAAGGTGTGGGAGGCCATCCGGAGGGCCGCCCCCACCAACGCCACCGTGCTCCTCACCGGCGAGAGCGGGGTGGGCAAGGAGCTCGCGGCCCGGGCCATCCACCGCAACTCCCTGCGCCGGGACCAGCCCTTCGTCCAGGTCAACTGCGCGGCCATCCCCGAGGAGCTCATCGAGAGCGAGCTCTTCGGCCACGAGAAGGGGTCGTTCACCGGGGCCACCGAGAAGCAGATCGGGAAGTTCGAGCTCGCCCACCGGGGCACCATCTTCCTCGACGAGGTGGGGGACATGAGCCTGCGCACCCAGGCCAAGGTCCTCCGGGTGCTCCAGGAGGGGGAGGTCGAGCGCATCGGCTCGCAGAAGACCATCCAGGTCGACGTCCGGGTGATCGCGGCGACGAACCGCAAGCTCGAGGACGAGATCGAGGCCGGGCGCTTCCGCGAGGACCTCTTTTTCCGGCTCTCGGTGCTCCCGATCCGGGTGCCGCCGCTGCGTGAGCGACCGGAGGACGTGGACCCCCTCATCGAGCACTTCGTCAAGGAGTTCTCCGCTGCGAACAACTTCCGGGCGAAGTCCTTCGCCCCCGCGGCCATGGAGGCGCTCCGCCGCCATCGGTGGCGGGGCAACGTCCGCGAGCTCAAGAACGCCGTGGAGCGCCTCCTCATCATGGCCGAGGGGGACGAGATCCGCGCGGAGGACGTGACCGGGGCCCTGCGGCCGCCCACCGACGACACCGCCTCGCTGAACGCCGCGGCCACCCTTCGCGACTTCAAGGAGGCCGCGGAGCGGGCCTTCCTCGTGGCCAAGCTCCGGGAGAGCGACTGGAACATCTCGGCCACCGCCCAGACCATCGGCACCCCCCGCTCCAACCTCTACAAGAAGCTCGAGCAGTACGGCATCACCCAGGAAACCGACGGCTGACGGACCTCGCCTGACGCCCCTCTCGGGTAGGCTGGCTCCGAACACAGGCGGGCCGACCACCCCTCGACTCTCCCCCGGAAGGGAACGGTGGCCCCGGAAGAAAGGGGGAGAGATGTCTCAGGAACCCGCCGAGGGGCGTGGCCCGGGCGACGAGCAGCCGCCCACCGCTCTCGAGACGACGCTGGCCCGGGTCCGCCAGACCCTCCACGCGCGACACCTGAGCCCCCGAACCGAGAGTGCCTACGTGGGCTGGGTCCGGCGTTTCGTGGACGCGGGCCACGGCCGTGATCCCGCCGACCTGGGCGTCGAGGAGGTCAGGGCGTTTCTCTCCGACCTGGCCGCCCGGGACGGGCTGAGCGCGTCCAGCCAGAACCAGGCGTTCAGCGCCCTGCTCTTCCTCTACCGCGACGTCCTGGGCCGAAAGCTGACCGACCTCCACGGTGTCACCCGGGCCCGCCCGTCGGACCGCGTGCCGGTGGTTCTCACGGCCCGGGAGGCGCAGTCGGTGCTGTCCCACATGCGCGGCGCCCCCCAGCTGATGGGGGCTCTCCTCTACGGGGCCGGGCTTCGCCTGTCCGAATGCTGCCGGCTCCGAGTCAAGGACCTCGACTTCGACCGCCACGAGATCACCGTCCGCGAGGGGAAGGGGCGCAAGGACCGCGTCACCCTCCTGCCCACCAAGCTGGCCCGCCGCCTGCAGGTCCATCTCGAGGGCGTGCGCCGCCAGCACGGCCACGACCTGGCCGTCGGTCGCGGCCACGTCGACCTGCCGCCCGAGGTGGCCCACCGGAGCCCCGGAGTTGCGCTGGACTGGGGCTGGCAGTGGGCCTTCCCGGCCTCCCGCCTGTACGTGGACCGCGAGACCGGCGAGCGACGCCGCCCCCACATCCACCCAACCGTGCTCCAGAGGGAGGTCACGATCGCCGTCCGCGCCGCGGGACTGACCAAGCCCGCCACGTGCCACACCTTCCGCCACTCCTTCGCCACCGCCCTCCTGGAAGGCGGCTACGACATTCGCACCATCCAGGAGCTGCTGGGACACAAGGACGTGTCCACCACGATGATCTACACCCACGCCCTGAACCGCGGGGACCGCAAGGTGACGAGTCCCATCGACACCCTCAAGAAGCCTCGGGTGGGGTCCCAATGACACCAAACGAGCCATTCACCTCATCGGACCTTGCCAAGACACCATCTCGCCACCACAATCCCACTACGGATGAGCGCCAATGAGACTAGGATCGCAGCAGACTAACTGTTCGACGAACACACTGGGAGCCAGCGGTGCACTCTAGGCTTCTCCTCGTAACGCTCGCTACGCTCGTATCCGGCTGCAGTCCATCCTCTGCCTCGCAGATGCAACAGGACGCAGCCGATCCGCCTGTTGCCCAGCTGGCCCGAGACCCGACGAGCATCCTCAGTCGTGTCCGGCAGACGTACCGGGAGCTTCAGAGGTACTACTTCGAGTCAGAGACCGAGTTCCGCGACCCTGACGGTCCTAGCCAAATAGTGGGAGAGACGCTCGCCGGCGCCGGAAGCCAGCTCCGCTGGGAGTACGAGATTAGGGGCCAGCCGGTCGTCCAGATATCCGACGGAACAACCAGGTGGACCTACTTTCCGGAGACGATGGAGTACCTGACCTTCCCTGCCGAATCGCCTCTCGCCGCCGCCGTCCCTTTGCTGAATGTGGAGTTTCTGTCCAGCTACGCTGAGCTAGGTGAGTTCCTGGCTGCGGATCCCGAGTGGTTGAGAGAAGAGTCTCTCCTACTGCAGGGCAGGAGCGTGAGTTGCGACGTGGTTCGTGTCGACAAGCGCGAGGGCGTGCCGGCCTTTCCGGATCCAGAGGCGGACCGGCTCTGGCGAGGCGAATGGACCGGAGTGCCTACAACATACTGGATTGATGGTGACGGCCGAGTTCTGAAGTCGTCGACGACATCCAAGAAGGGGAAGATGCAGATCAAGACGTACTCGAGGGCACAGGTCGGCGGGCACCTTCCTCCAAGCCTGTTCACCTTCATTCCCCCAGATGGTGCCGTCGACGTCACCGAGGCGGTCAGGGAACAGCTTCTTCAGCGTCAGTCCCCGACACAATGAGAGCGGGGTGGCGGATAGAGAGCTGTCGTCGAACGAGGGGATGCACCAGACAAGGCGCTGAGTTGAAGATGCCCTACGATGTCCCTGTCGTCATCAATGTGCGCCTTGCAGGTGATCCCGCCGTTGAGCAGACAACGGTCTGAAGGATGCACGACGAAGTTAACTCGCCCCTCTT
>JAJDNS010000165.1 GCA_022340585.1 Acidobacteriota bacterium | reverse complement strand
CCCGCTTCCGCTCGAGCTCGTCCTGCACACCGGGTGCTAGAATCACCTCAATCCTCTTGTCCCCGGGCAGGTGTGTCGTGTCGACGATCGAGCCGGGTCTGCGCCTTCGACGACCGCCACTCGAAAGGAGAATGCCATGGCAGGAAAGGTCGAGCCGATTCCCGAGGGATACCACTCGATCACCCCGTACCTCGTCGTCGAGAAAGGGGCGGCCCTCGTCGGATTCTTGCAGAAGGCCTTTGGGGCGACGGTGACCCATCGCATGGACCACGAAGACGGTTCGCTCTGGCACGCCGACGTCCAGATCGGCGACTCCCACGTGATGCTCGGCGGCGCCTCGGAGGAGTCGCCTGCCAAGGCCGCGACCCTCTACCTCTACGTCGAGGACGCCGACGCCACGTACCAGCGCGCGCTGGAGGCCGGGGGAAAGTCGATCATGCCGCCGACGGACATGTTCTACGGCGACCGCAACGGCGGAGTCACCGATCCCTCGGGGAACAGCTGGTGGATCGCCACCCACATCGAGGACGTCTCGGCCGAGGAGCTGGAGAAGCGGGGCAAGGCCGAGGCGGAGAAGAGAGCGAAGGCCGGTTCTTCGCAGGGCTGACGCAGGGGGCCCGAGCAGCAGATTCCTCGCCCGCCGTCCTGGGCGACGGGCTCAATGACACCTGCCTATTTGCGTTCTCTCTCGTTTCGGCCTAGAACCCCTCCATGCATCGACGCCACTTTCTCCAGACGGGCAGCGCCGCGGCCCTCGCGCTGTCGGGTGTTCATCGCTACGCTGAGGCCTTCGCCGACACCCGCCTGCGGGTGGGGGTGATCGGCACCGGCTGGTACGGCAAGTCCGTCCTCTTCCGTCTCTTCCAGGTCGCCCCCGTCGAGGTCGTGTCCCTGTGCGACGTGGACTCCGCCATGCTGAAGGATGCGGCGGAGCGGGTGGCCGCGCGCCAGGACTCCAAGAAGACCCCCCGGCTCTACGGGGACTACCGGAAGATGCTCGCCGAGAAGGACCTCGACGTCGTGCTCGTCTCCACCCCGGACCATTGGCACGCCCTGCCCATGATCGCGGCGGTGGAGGCCGGGGCCGACGTCTACGTCGAGAAGCCGATCAGCGTGGACGTGGTCGAGGGGCAGGCGATGCTGGCCGCGGCTCGCAAGCACGGTCGGACGGTGCAGGTGAACATGCAGCGCCGCTCCACGCCCCACCTCATCGAGGCCCGCGACGAGATCCTCCGCGCGGGCAAGCTCGGTCGGGTCGGGCACGTGGAGACCTACAGCTTCAACACCGTCCGGGGCGACAAGAACTGGCCCCAGGTGGACCCTCCGGACAGCCTGGACTACGAGTTCTGGACCGGTCCCGCCCCCATGAAGCCGTTCTACCGGGGTACCCACCCCATGGGCTGGCGCGCGTTCATGGAGTACGGAAACGGCACCATTGGCGACATGGGGGTCCATATGTTCGACATGGTGCGCTGGATGCTGGACCTGGGGGCCCCGAAGCGGATCAGCAGCACGGGGCTCCAGTTCATCCAGCCCGGGGCCGTGGTCAACATCCCCGACACCCAGCTGGCCACCTGGGACTATGGTGATCTCCAGGTGACGTGGCAGCACCGCTACTGGGGCCCGGAGGTGGACCGGAAGTTCCGCTGGGGGGCCACGATCTACGGCGAGAAGGGCGTCCTCCAGGCCAGCGTCTACGCCTACCGGTTCCAGCCCTACCAGGGCGAGGGCGTCGAGCGCGACGTGGTGATGGAGCTCGACGAGTACCCGGAGGACCGGACCGAGGAGCGCCTGGAGCGTCACGTGGCGCCGGCGATCCGAGGCCAGCTCCGCAACTTCCTCGAGTGCCGGAAGACCGGGGCCCGGCCGGTGGCGGACATCGAGGAGGGGTACATCTCCGCGACCGCGTGCATTCTCGGCAACGTGGCGATGAAGGTGGGAAGAACCCTCGACTGGGACCACGAGAAGGGAGTCGTCGTCGGGGACGACGAGGCGAACGCCCTTCTGCGGCGGCCCTATCGGGCGCCGTGGGTCCACCCGGAGCCGGCGACCGCCTAGAGCGCGGAAGCCGGAGCGGGCGCCTCGTCAGCGGTGACGACCGAGACCTGGTCCCGTCCCGAGTGCTTCGCCGCGTACATCCGGTCGTCGGCCGCGCGGATCGCGACCTCGGCCGAGTGCGGGGCCTTCCGGAACACCACCGCCCCGATGGTGGCCCCCACACCCTCCGGGATCCCCTCCGCCGCGCGCACCCGGGCGCGGACGGACTCGAGGCACCGCCCCAGGGCGACCCGGGCCGCCTCGGTGTCCGTCTCGGGGAGAAGCACGGCGAACTCGTCACCGCCCAGCCGAGCCACCACATCGACGGCGCGCAGGGTGCTGCCCAGGGCCAGCGCGATCTCTCGCAGGAGCCGGTCGCCGGCCGCGTGTCCGAGCGTGTCGTTCACAGCCTTGAAGCGGTCGAGGTCGACGTAGGCCAGAGTCAGGGCCGCGCCGGTCCGCTGCATTCGCGTCCGCTCTCGCTCGAGGGCCTCGAGTAGGGACCGGGCGTTGGCCACGCCGGTCAGGGCGTCCCGGCGGGCCAGCCTCCGCTCGCGAAGGTGGGCCCCCCTCACGTCCGAGACGAGCCAGGCGATGAGGAAGAAGAAGCCGAAGCGGACGAAGGAGTTCCACAGGGGAATGAGTGGATGTGAGAAGCCGCGACCGGACAGCCGGTCGACGAGCGCCCACACGATCGCCGCCGCGACCGCGATCACGACGGCCGGCCGGCGCCCCCCCACCCAGGCCACCCACCCGATGGGCGCGAGGTAGAAGATCGAGAAGCTGATCTCGACTCCGGAGACATGGTCCAGGACGCCCAGCAGCGCGAGCGAGACGATTCCGAGGAGCACGACCATCGCGAGGCGGGCCGGATCGAGCGGTTCGTCGGCTGCCGGGGTACGGGATCTCCCCTCGTCCTGTGAGGGCATGGGACTGCCTCAGACTAGCAGGTTGTCGTCGAGACCGCTGACATGGCAGGTGGGCCGCGCCCCTGGCATCCGGCGGAGTTCGGTTCGCTCCCCGAGAGGAGCTGTCCCAGGCATGAAGCACACGCCTCTTGTCCGGAAACGTGGGCGGCGTAGGATGGGGGGCCATGACCGGTTGGGCCCTCGATCTCGGGACGACGAACTCCGGGGTCGCGCGCTGGGACGAGGCCAGCGGCCAGCCCCAGCTCGTCGAGCTGCCCGCGGTGTGCCGTCGGCCCGAGGGCTCCGATCCCCTGGAGGCCCCGCGCCTCGTGCCCTCGGCCGTCCACATGATCGAGAACCCGGGGCTCCTGGACCGGATCGGCACCTGGCGGCCCATCGCCCGCCGGTTCTTCCTCGGGCACACCGCCCTCATTGGCCGTCAGGCCCTCGAGCGCAACCGCGACACTGCCCACCCCTGCTTCATCCCGTCCTTCAAGCCGGCCCTGGCCTACGAGTCGCTCCGGCCCCTGGCCCGGGTGGGGCGCCGTGGGATCACCGCCCGCCACGCGGCCCGGGCCTTTCTCCGCGAGCTTCTCCGCGAAGTGAAACGCACCACCGGCTACCGCATCCGCGACCTCGTGGTCACCTCGCCGGTCTCGGCCTTCGAGACCTACCGGGCCGAGGTGCAGCAGATCCTCCGCCGTCTCGGGGTGCGACGGCTGCGCTTCCTCGACGAGCCGGTGGCGGCGGCCCTCGGCTACGGGCTGAGCCTGAGCCGCGAGCGCCTCGCCCTGGTGGTGGACATCGGCGGGGGGACGATGCACGTCGTCCTCGTGCGCCTCTCTCCCCGCGGGGCCATGGCCGGCGAGGCGCAGGTCCTGGCCAAGCAGGCCCGGCCCCTCGGGGGGCACGCGGTGGACGGGTGGCTCCTCGGCAGCGTCTGCGAGGAGATGGGATACCCCCTCCTCGACTGCGCCGACGACGAGGACTCGCGCTTCTGGCGCCGGCTCATGCTGGCCGAGGCGTGCCGGGTGAAGGAGGCGGTCTTCTTCGACGAGACCGCGGTCTTCCGGGTCACCCCCCCGGGACTTCTCGACCTGAGCGACCGTCGCCGGCCGGGGGCCGGGGTCGTGACCATGACCCGGGATCGGCTGACCGAGATCCTGACCGAGCGTGGGTTCTACCGGGCCCTCGAGCATTGCCTGGAGGAGATCTTCGACAGCGGGTCGGCCCGGGCCCGGGTGGAGGACGTCGAGGAGGTCCTCATGGTCGGTGGATCGACGCTCCTCCCCGGGGTCTTCGGCCTCCTCGAGAAACGCTTCGAGCGTCGCCGGTTGAGGGCCTGGCAGCCTTTCGAGGCGGTGGCCTACGGCGCCGCCAGCTTCGCCGCCGAGCACATGAACCAGCTCGACTTCATCGTCCACGACTACGCCTTCGTCACCCACCACCCGAAGACCGGCGAGGTCCAGCACACGGTGATCGTCCCCCGGGGCACGCGGTTCCCGACGAAGCCCGACCTCTGGAAGCGCCAGGTGGTGCCGACGTGCGCCCTGGGCGAGCCCGAGACCCTCTTCAAGCTCCTGATCTGCGAGGTGGCGCGCTCCGACGGGCACGAGCGACGTTTCGTCTGGGACGCATCAGGAGACCTGCACAAGGTGGGCGGGACCGACGGCGGGCAGAAGGAGGTCGTGGTCCCGCTCAACGAGGCGAGCCCGACGCTGGGATACCTCGACCCACCCCACCAACCCGGCGACCGACGCCCGCGCCTGGAGATCGCCTTCGGGGTCAACAGCGAGCGGTGGCTGGTGGCCACCGTCCGCGACCTGCTCTCGGGCAAGGCCCTGCTGGACGCGGAGTCGGTCGTGCGGCTGATGTAGAGGAGGAGGACGAATGGGCCCCCTCATGGGAATCCTGACCGCCGGGGTCGTTCTCTCGGTCGTCTACCTCTTCGCCCACGTGGCGGCGCAGAGCCGGGGCCGCGCCTGGCGCGAGGCGGCGAACAGCGTCGGCCTGACCGACCTCGTCACCTCCGACTTCCTGGGGATCGAGAGGGGGATCACCGGACGGGCCGGGATGCTCCGCGTCACCCTGGAGCGCTACCAGCGAGGGAGGGATGAGAGGGGAACGCGCATCGTGATCGACGGACTGGGGCATCCCTCGTACGAGTTCGCCCTGCGCAAGGAGGGAGTGGGCTCGGCCATCGAGAAGGCCTTCGGCGAGCGCGAGATCGAGCTCGGGGACCGGGCCTTCGACGATCGGGCGTACATCCACGGCTCGCCGCGGGTCGTCCACGCGGTGCTCGACGGGGAGACGCGCCGCCTGGTGGGTGAGCTCATCGCCGGGCGCATCCCGACCGGTCCCGCCGGAGAGCCCGTGAAGGCGCGGGTGGCGGTCTCCGACGGGGCCCTACGGGCGGAGATCCGGGAGCGCCCGTTCCAGCCCGGTGGGAGGCGGATTCCCGAGGCGCTCGAGACGCTGCTCGTCGCCGCCCGACGGCTGGTCCTCCCCGACGACATCCCCGGCCGCCTGGCCGAGAACGTGCGGACCGACCCGCTGGCGACGGTGCGGCTGTCCAACCTCCTCACGCTGACCCGCGAGTACCCGGACTACGAGGCCACGAGGATCGCCCTCCGGGCCGCCGGCGAGGACGAGGACGACGAGGTGCGCCTCCGGGCGGCGATCGCACTCGGAGACGAGGGGCACGCGGTTCTGCGCCAGATCGCCGCGAGCACCGACGTCGAAGACGGGCGTTCGGCCCGGGCGGTGTCCGCCCTCGACGTGCGTCTGACCGGCGCGGAGGCCAGGGGCGTCCTCGAGAGCTCCCTCGCGGCCGGACGACCAGCGACGGCCCGGGCCGCCGTCCAGGTCCTCGGCCGCGTCGGGGGGGGCGAGGCCGTCCCGGCCCTGGCCGCGGCCCTCGAGGCCGAGGACGACCGGTTGGTCGTGACCGCCGCCGGGGCCCTCGGCGCCACCGGCGACGCCGCGGCCGAAGCGCCCCTCATCGCCGCCCTCGACCGAGACGGGCCCGCCGTCTGGCCCGCCATCGCCGAGGCCCTCGGGCGCGTGGGCACGGCGGCCGCCGTCGTGCCGCTTCGGACCATGGCGGGGCGGTTTCCCTTCGACCTCGGTCTCCGCCGCGCCTCGCGCCAGGCCATCGCCGAGATCAAGTCCCGCCTCACCGGGGCCACCCCGGGCCAGCTCGCCCTCGCCGACGGCGACACCGGCCAACTCAGCCTGGCCGAGGAAGGCCAGGAGGGCCAAGTGTCGCTGGCGCCGGAGAGCGAGGGCGCAGCCGAGGGCGAGACCCAGTGGCCGACGGACGCCCAGGGCGGGTCACTGAACGAGGAGGCCCTGGAATCGACGGAAGGCGATGATTCCTCAGGAGGCTCGGCCTCCAGGCCCCCGACTCCCCGCGAGACGGACTGAAGTCCCTGAATCGTCGGCCCGCGTACCCATGAGGGGTACACGCGTACCCGGAATGGGTACGTCACTCTGAGCTCCTCAGGATGACGGATCGGGCGCCCGATACGTGACGGCCCTGTCATTGCTCTTGGGATGGCTGGAAACCCGCCTGAGATAGGATGCACCCAGCGGCGCGGGCTGGCCTCGTGCCGCGGAGAACCATCCATGCGTACGTTTCGCCTTCGCCACCTGGCCTTTGCCGCTCTCACCGTGGCCGCGTGCCAGGCCCAGCCACCGGAGCCGGCCACCGACGAGGCCCCGGCGCGGCCCAACGTCCTCTTCGTCGCGGTGGACGACCTGCGCCCCGAGCTCGGGGCCTACGGTCGATCCGAGATCCACTCCCCGAACATCGACCGCCTGGCCCGCGATGGGCTTCTCTTCGAGCGCGCCTACGTCCAGCAGGCGGTGTGCTCGCCCTCGCGGACGAGCCTTCTGACCGGGCTCCGACCGGACGCGACGCGGGTCTGGGACCTCCAGACCCACTTTCGCGACACCGTCCCCGACGTGGTGACCCTGCCCCAGCACTTCAAGCAGAACGGGTACCACGCCGAGTGGTGGGGCAAGCTCTACCACGCCGGTCTCCTCGACGAGGCCTCGTGGACGCGGCAGGGCCGGCGCTTCGAGCCCGAGGGCAACTGGCGGGCCTACGTCACCGAGGAAGCCAACGCGCTCGCCGAGGCGAACGGGGGCGGAGGGCCGCCGTTCGAGCGGGCCGACGTGCCGGACGACGCGTACCCGGACGGGAAGATCGCCGCCAATGCCGTTGAAGCGCTCCGAAGGCTGGCGAACGGCGACCAGCCCTTCTTCCTGGCCGTGGGCTTCTACAAGCCTCACCTGCCCTTCAACGCCCCCGCGAAGTACTGGGACCTCTACGACCCGGCCACCATCGAGCCCCCGGGGTTCGACCACGCCCCCGAGGGCAGCCCGAAGATCGCCCTCACGGAGTGGCACGAGCTCCGGAACTACGCCGGGATTCCCCGGAAGGGCGAACTCGACCGGGACCTGGCCCGCCAGCTCATCCACGGCTACCGGGCCTGCGTGAGCTACACCGACGCCCAGATCGGCAAGGTCCTGGACGAGCTGGACCGCCTGGGCCTTCGCCAGAGCACCATCGTCGTGCTCTGGGGCGACCACGGCTGGAAGCTCGGGGACTACGGCGACTGGTGCAAGCACACCAACTTCGAGCTCGACACCCGGGCCCCCCTGATCGTGAGCGCCCCGGGAGTGAAGGCACGGGGCCAGTCGACCCCGGCCCTGGTGGAGCTCGTGGACATCTACCCCACGTTGGTGGAGATGGCCGGCCTGCCGCTTCCCGGCCACCTCCAGGGAACGAGCTTCGCGCCGCTGCTCGAAGACCCCGGGCAGGCCTGGAAAGACGCGGCCCTGAGCCAGTACCCCCGGGGCACGAGCATGGGCCGGTCGATGCGCACCGACCGCTGGCGCTTCACCCAGTGGCGGAGCGAGGACGGCGAGGTGGTCGCACGCGAGCTGTACGACCACGAGGCGTCGGATCCTCTCGAGGTGCGCAACCTCGCCGACGATCCCGCCCACGCGGAGACGGTGACGAAGCTCGAGGCGCTTCTCGACGAGCGCTGGACGGAGTCACTCCGATGAGGGCGTGGGGACCGCTGATCCTCCTGGTCGTTCTCGCCGCCTGCCGCCCCGGGGTGTCCGAGAAGGACACCGCCCCGCAAGAGGCGTCCGGCGGGCCGCCGACGCGCCTCGTTCTCCAGGGCCCCGTTCACCACCTCGACGGGCTGGGGCGCGAGCCGATGCTGGTGGAGCACCCCGACGGCAGCCTCTTCGTGTCCGGGTACGAGTCCCAGGTCCGCGGGACCGACCCGCGGCTCACGCCGAAGCTCTGGAAGAGTGCCGACGGGGGGACGACCTGGGTCCGGGTGCCGGTGGGGACGCCGGAGGAGGGCGCCGCCGGCAACTCCGACGTCGACCTGGCGGTGGGCCCCGACGGGACGCTCTACTTCGTGGTGATGGGATTCAATCGAACGACCGGCGAAGGGACCCACGTCGCGATGGGGGTCAGCCACGACGTCGGAGCCACCTGGAGCTGGACGAGCCTGTCGGAGGCCCGCTTCGACGACCGACCCTGGGTGGAGGTGGCGCCCGACGGAACCGCTCACGCGATCTGGAACAACGACGAGGGCGTCCACCACGCGGTGAGCACCGACCGGGGCCGCACCTGGGAGGAGCGCCCGAGGGTGTCGCCGAAGGGCGGCTCGAGCCACCTGGCCCTCGGTCCCGCCGGCGAGGTCGCGGTGCGGGTCACGCCACTCTACGCCTCGGGAAACCGCTTCGAGGAAGGACTCGACCTGATCGCCGTCAGCACCGACGGCGGGCAGAGCTGGCGCGCGCACCCGGCGCCCGGCACGCGGGAGTGGCCCTCTGGCTTCGCCGACGCGACGAAGCTTCCTCGGTGGGTCGAGCCGTTGGCCTGGGACGCCGACGGTGCTCTCTACCACCTGTGGAGCGAAGGGCAGGACCTTCTGCTCGCCCGCTCCGTCGACCAGGGAGAGAGCTGGACCCGATGGGTCGTGGCGGCTGATGAGGAGGTGGCCTTCTTCCCATATCTCGTCGCGCGGGGTTCCGGCGAGCTCGCCGCGACCTGGTTCTCGGGGCGGGGCGAGTCACTGTCGGCCCACGCGGCCCTCATCCAGGTGCCGCGCCCCGAGCACGATGAGCTGAGGGTGCTGCCGTCAGAGCCGTTCCAGCCCGACTCCTGGCTCGAGTCCGGGGATTCGCCCACCCGGGATCCGGCGGGGGAGTACCTGCCCGTCGCCTTCCTCTCCGGGGGCGGGCTCGGCGTGGTGTCGCCGGTCCAGGACGCGCCAGGGAACCGCTTCGGCTTCACGTGGTGGAAGCTCGAGGTCCGCTGAGAGACCCGGGGAGAAGAGAATGCACCGAACCCGTCAGCTGCTTCTGATCCTGCCGATCCTGGCCGCCCCGGCGTGGGGAGGGGACCTCACCCCTGCCGAGCAGCGGATCGTCAACCGCGTCGACGCCGACCGGGAGTGGACCACGGACCTCCTCGCCCGGTCGGTGAACATCATGAGTGCCACCGAGAACCACGAGGGCATCCGCCACCTGGCCGACTTCTACGCAGGAGAGCTCGACGCCCTGGGCTTCGCGTCGGAGTGGATCGACCAGTCCGCGGTCGACCGGGCCGGGCACCTCGTGGCCGAGCGGAAGGGCTCCCGGGGCCGGCGCCTCCTCCTCATCGGCCACCTCGACACCGTCCTCGAAGGGGAGCCCTTCCGGCGCGAGGGAAGCCTTGGCTACGGCAGCGGCACCGCCGACATGAAGGGGGGCAACGCCATCGTCCTGGCCGCGCTCAAGGCCCTGCACGACGCCGGCGAGCTGGAGGGACGCCAGGTGATCGTCATCTTCACCGGCGACGAGGAGGCCACGGGGAAGCCTTATCCCCTCAGCCGGGCCGCGCTGCTCGACGTGGGGAAGCGGAGCGATGTGGCCCTGGCCTTCGAAGGGTCGGTGCCGGGGACGGCGGTGGTGGGACGTCGGGGCTTCAGCTCCTGGCAGCTCGAGGTCACCGGCTCCCAGGGGCACTCCTCGACCATCTTCGGGGAGGAGCGGGGCTCGGGGGCCATCTTCGAGGCGGCGCGGATCCTCTCGGCCTTCCACGACGGGCTGCGCCGGCCCAACATCACCTACAACCCCAGCGTCATCGTGGGCGGCACCGACGTCGAGTTCAACGCCGAGTCGTACTCCGGCACGGCCCACGGCAAGAGCAACGTCGTCCCCGGGAGGGTCGTGGTCTCCGGAGACCTGCGCTACCTGGAGCGGGGCTCACTCGAGGCGACACGGGAGAAGATGCGGGCCATCGTGGCCAACAACCTGTCCCGGACCTCCGCCACGATCTCCTTCCTGGACGGCATGCCGGCCATGGAACCCACTGACGGGAACATGGCCCTCCTGGCGATGCTCGACCAGATCTCCCGGGACCTGGGGGCGGGGCCCGTGGAGGCTCACGACCCCTCCCAGCGAGGGGCCGGAGACATCTCGTTCGTGGCCGGGGACGTCGACGGCCTCGACGGGCTGGGCGCCCTGGGCAACAACGACCACGCCCACGGTGAGAACCTCGATCTCGATGCCCTGCCCGTGCTCGTGAAACGGGCGGCCCTCCTGATGCATCGCCTGCAGTGACGTCCGGTTGATTCCGCGTGTCGCGTGGACGCACCGCGGCGCCCCTCGCGTGGCGGCCCGGATCCCGTTGCGCTGAGGGCGCGAAGGCGCGCCGGGGCTTGCGCGGGCGAGAGCCCGAAGGGTAAAAGGACTCCGCGAAGACCAGGAGGCCCTCATGTGCTGCTCATGCCACCCGCCGGGAATCAGCCGTCGGAGCTTTCTGGGGGCCACGGCCCTGGGGGTCGCCAGCGCCGCCATCCCGTCGGGGCGGGCCGCCGCCGGCGGGGCTCGCACCGACGACTGGGACCCGGACCAGCCCCTGCTGCGCACCGGGACACCCCTCAGGGTCCAGCCCATCCTGCTCTACAGCCTCTCGCAGAGGGAGGAGCAGACCTCCTGGCGGCCGTGGGGTGGTCTCCACACCGAGCAGGACGTGGCCGAGGAGTCCGCCCGGATCGGGTCCGAGCTGGCCGCAATGGAGGCCCGGGCCGACTTCGAGCTGGAGGTCCGACCGCTGGTCGCGGTCCGCAGCGTCGAGGAAGCGTCGAAGATCCGAGATGCCGAGGGCTACGACGTCGCGATCGTCTACGCGGCCTCCGGCTGGACCGACGCCCTGGAGGCGTGCTTCTCCAGAGCGCGGAACAACCTCATCTTCCTGCGTCATCGCTCGGGGCCGGTCTACCTCTGGTACGAGATCGTCCACAACCGCTTCCTTCGCCAGGGCAGCGCCACCGAGGATCTGGACGAGTACCGCTATCCCTCCGGCATGACCGTCCACGATGTCGTGGTCGACCAGTACGACGACGTGCTCACCCGGCTGCGGGCCCTGTACGGCGTCCACAACTTCGTCGGGCGCAGGATCGTGGCCCTCGGCGGATCCTCGGGATGGTGCAACCCCGAGGCGCCCGAGATCGCCCGCACGAAGTTCTCCCTCGACATCGTGCCCGTGGAGTACGACGACCTGGAACGGCGCATCACGAGTGCCCGCGGCGATACGGATCGGATGGCGCGGACGCAACGGTGGGCACGGCGGTACCTGGACGTGCCCGGGACGAGCCTGCACACGGACGAGCAGTTCGTCACCAACGGGTTCCTGCTGTACGACGTGATCAAGGGGTACCTCCGCGAGCACGAGGCCGCCGCCTTCACCATCCAGGCCTGCATGGGCACGGTCATGCCCATCGCCGAGACGACGGCCTGCCTGCCCCTCAGCCTCCTCAACGACGAGGGCTATCTCGCCTTCTGCGAGTCCGACTTCAACGTCATCCCCGCGGGCATCCTGCTGCACTACGTGTCGGGCCGGCCCGTGTTCCTCAACGATCCCACCTTCCCCCACCACGGGATGGTCACCGTGGCTCACTGCACCGCGCCCCGCCGCCTGGAGGGCGGCCGCTATGCGGAGGCCCGGGTCGTGACCCACTTCGAGTCCGACTACGGCGCGACGCCCAAGGTGGAGCTGCCCCTCGGCACGCCCTTGACCATGGTGTGTCCGGACGGGCGGCAACGGCAGTGGGTCGGCTTCAGCGGGAAGGTCCTGGCCAACCCCTTCCACGACATCTGTCGCTCCCAGTTCGACGTCAGCATCGACGGAAACTGGAGGAAGCTGCTGGAGGACCACCGGGGTTTCCACTGGATGATGGCGGTTGGCGGCTATGCCAAGGAGATGGCCTACGCCTGTCCGAAGATCGGCATCGAGTGGAACGACGTGTCGGAGGCGTAGGCAGACAGTCTGAACGTCCTTCAGGGGTTCGACCGGAGAAGATGTCCGCTCCGTGCTAGCCTTGGCCACGATGTCGGGTCCGTCGGCCGATCCTCCGCTCCTGCACGACGTGCTCACGAGCCGCGTCTACGACGTGGCCCGGGAGACACCCCTCGAGGACGCTCCGCGCCTGTCGCGCCGCCTCGGCACGACGGTTCTGCTCAAGCGCGAAGACCTCCAGCCCGTCTTCAGCTTCAAGCTGCGGGGGGCCCACAACCGCATCGCCCACCTGAGCGACGAGGAGCGCGATCGCGGTGTCATCACCGCCAGCGCCGGCAACCACGCCCAGGGGGTGGCCTACTCGGCCCGGCACCTCGGATTGAAGGCGGTGATCGTCATGCCCAGGACCACCCCCGAGATCAAGGTCGAGGCGGTGGAGTCCATGGGGGCGGAGGTCGTGCTCGCGGGGGACAGCTACTCGGAGGCGCAGGGCCACTGCGACACCCTCGCCGAGGAGCGGAGGCTCAGCTTCATCCACCCCTTCGACGATCCCCTCGTCATCGCCGGGCAGGGCACCATCGGCGAGGAGATCCTCCGCCAGGCCCGGGGTCGCCTCGACGTGGTGTTCGTGCCGGTGGGGGGCGGTGGCCTCATCGCCGGCGTGGCCGGATACGTCAAGGCCCTGATGCCCGGGGTGAAGGTGGTGGGCGTCGAGCCCTTCGAGGCGGACGCCATGTACCGCTCGCTCAAGACCGGGAAGCGGGTGCGTCTCGAGCGCGTCGGCATCTTCGCCGACGGCGTGGCGGTGCGGCAGGTGGGCACCCACACCTTCGCCTGGGCGCAGCAGGCGGTGGACGGCGTCGTGCGGGTGACGAACGACGAGATCTGCGCCGCCATCAAGGACGTCTTCGACGAGACCCGCAGCGTGATGGAGCCGGCCGGGGCCCTCTCGGTGGCCGGCCTCAAGGCCTGGGTGGCGCAGCAGGGCGGCGAAGGGCAGCGACTCGTCGCCATCCTCTCCGGCGCCAACATGAACTTCGACCGTCTCCGGTTCGTGGCCGAGCGGGCCGAGGTGGGCGAGTTCCGAGAGGCGCTCCTGGGAGTGACCATCCCCGAGCGCCCCGGGGCCTTCCGCTCGTTCTGCGCCGCCATCGGCCCCCGGGTGGTCACCGAGTTCAACTACCGCCTCGCCGGGCGCGAGGCGGCCCACATCTTCGTGGGGCTGAAGACCTCCTCCCGGAAGGATGCCGAGGACGTGGCCGAGCACCTGCGCGCGCGCGGATACTCCACCGCCGACCTGACCGACGACGAGATGGCCAAGCTCCACGTCCGCCACATGGTGGGGGGCCGCGCCCCCGGGGTGGAAGACGAGCGCCTCTACCGCTTCGAGTTCCCCGAGCGTCCGGGGGCCCTCATGCAGTTCCTCGAGACCCTGGGCGGTCGCTGGAACATCAGCCTCTTCCACTACCGCAACCACGGCGCCGACTTCGGCCGCGTGCTGTGCGCCTTCGAGGTTCCGGAGGCGGAGATGCCGGAGTTCCGGGCGTTCCTCGAGCGGCTCGGGTACCCGAGCTTCCCGGAGGAGGCCAGCGTCGCCTACGAGCTGTTCCTGTCCGGTCACTGAGGAGAGAGCAACACCGCGCCAAGCTCCCCGCTCTGGATCGCGGAGGGCGCCCCTGGGCGGCCGAATCCGTTCGCGTACGGTGTCGCCGAAGCTCAGGTCGGTTGACCGCTCACGGCACGCAGGTCGCCCGGGGATCCGGCTCGAGCGACACCTCGGTGAGCCGCCCGTCGCCGTCCAGCCGTAGCGCGGCCTCGAGATCACCCTGGGCGCACACGAGCCGCAGGCGTGCGTGAGTGGTGCCGTCTCCCTCCAGCACCTCGTCCAGCCGGCAGCCTCCCCACCGGGAGGCCGCCGCCTGCACCCGTGCCCGAAGCGTCGCCGTGTCGAGGCCGGGGCCGAGGGGCAGGCCGAGGTCCTGGGCTGTGGCCTCCTTCGTCAACGCGGCCAGGTGAGCCGCGAGGGTGGACAGGGGCTCGCCCAGCGGAAGAGCTCCTCGCACCGAGAGCGATTGCACGCGGGGCGGGCTCGTGGGAGCCAGTGTCACGTCGACCCTGAGATGCCCCCGGTCGCAGGCCATGCGCCAGCCTCCGCGCAGGGGGTTGCGAGCCTCGATGGATCCCGTGTCCCGGCACTCCCCGTGGCGGGCGTGGAGCTCCTCGATCTCCTTGCGGCGCACCTCGCGGGGGCGGTCCAGGAACACGTTGTCGGCGAGGATCCGATCCGCCAGAGAGTCGTCCCAGTCGGCGACCAGCCGCGAGACGTCCTCGCGAGCCTGCTCCAGGGCCGGGGCAGGCTGGGGGACGCGCGGTTTCAGGGCCCCGGTTTCCGCCAGGGCCTCGAGCGCATCGCTCACCGCGCGGCCACAGCCGGCATAGGTCACGTTGGCGAGGCACACGAGGGCCACGCCGTGCTCGGGAAGCCAGGTCATGTTGGAGCCGTAGCCTGGCAGGCCACCGCTGTGGGAAACGCGCCGTTCGAAACGACAGTCCCGGCGTTCACCGAGTCCGAAGCCGTAGCCGCCGGCGACCAGGCGCAGAGGCGCCTCCACCGACGGGCGCGAGGCGGCGGCGACGGACAGGCGTTGGGCCTGCTGCATCTCCCGGGCCGACGCGCGGCGGATCGGTCCCGTCTCCGGGTCGTCGCGGGGAGGCCAGGCCGAGAGCAGAAACGAGGTGTAACGCGCCAGGTCCGGGACCGAGGAGTAGAGCCCACCCATGGCCCCGAAGGTGCCGTGGGCGAGCGGGATCTCCTCGATCCACTCGTCGTCCTCGCGCCGGTAGCCGCGGGCCAGATGATCCGGAGGCACCGAGGTGGCCTCCCAGGTCGACGCGGACATCCCGAGGGGACGCAGGACAGCCTCGTCCACGTAGTCGCGATAGGGTTGGTCCGAGGCGGCGGCCACCACGCGTCCCAGGAGAGCGAAGCCGTAGTTCGAGTACTCGAATGCGACGCCCGGGGCCCGGGAAAACGGGATCCCTTCCCGCAGCCAGGCGGCAAGCTCGTCCGGGCTGGCGTCGAGATGCCGGTCGCCCCAGGGGTTGTCCTCGGGGAAGCCGGCCGAGTGGGTGAGCAGGTGGCGGATGGTGATGCGGGGGGCGTCACGGGTCGGGTACGGGATCCTGGCGAGCTCGGGGATGTAGCGCTCCACCGGGTCGTCGAGGGCGAGGCGACCCTCGTCGCGCAGCTTCAGGACCGCCATGGCGGTGAAGCTCTTCGTCATCGAGGCGATCCGGAAGACCGAGTCGACGGTGACGGCGTCCTCGGTGGCCAGGTCGCGGATGCCCACGGCGCCGGTGTGGGCGAGCTGACCGTCGATCACGATGCCCCAGGTCACGCCGGGGGCCTTCGCCGTGTCGGCCCAGGCGCGAAAGATCCGGTCGATCTCCGGGAAGGCCGCCTCGAGGCGAGCGCGCCGGTCCGGGTCCTCGAAGCGTGGCGGCGTCGGGGCACCGCCGGGTGGAACCGCGGCCCGCTCCGTTCGGGCTTCGGCCCCCATCGTCGAGAGAGCGGCCGTTCCCGCGACCAGGATGGCGAGGCTCCCGAGAGTCATGTGTGCCTCCTCCGGCAGGCTGCCGATTGATCTTCAGCTCGTTCGGGGGACAGGAGTGTACCTTGCAGGATGAGCGATCTGTCCCGCTATTTACCTCGCGCGGCACGTCGGGCATGGTATGAAGACGTCCGGAAGGAGGTCAGGCACCATGAAATCTCGACTCTCACGGTCCAGGACCGCGCTCGTCGTACTCCTCATGCTCGCCCCCCTCGCGGCTCTACTCTCCACCGCTGAGGAAGAACCCATCACCCTCGACCCCCGGCTCGAGTGGTTCGTCGACGGCAAGCTCGGCATCTTCATTCACTGGGGTCTGTACGCCGTCAACGGGATCCCCGAGAGCTGGTCGTTCTTCAACGGTCAGATCTCGTACGAGGACTACATGAAACAGAAGCCCGGCTTCACCGCCGAGCGCTACGACCCGAAGGCGTGGGCGGCCCTCTTCAAGGAGGCCGGGGCCCGTTACGCGGTCCTCACCTCGAAGCACCACGACGGCTTCGCGCTGTGGCCCACGGAGCTGAGCGACCTCGACGTGATGGCGACCCCGGCGAAGCGCGACCTCCTCCAGCCCTACGCCGACGCGCTGCGGGCCGAGGGGCTCAAGGTGGGCTTCTACTTCTCCCACCTCGACTGGTCGCATCCCGACTACGCCAGCGTCCGCACGAAGGGAATGTCCACCGACTTCGACGGCAACCGTTTCGCCTACCCGGCGCCCGGGACGCCCGACGACCCCGACTCCTGGGAGCGGTTCCTGGTCTTCCATCGCGGGCAGATCAAGGAGCTCTCCGACCGCTACCGGCCCGACCTCTTCTGGTTCGACGGCGACTGGGAGCGCGACGAGGAGCAGTGGGACATGAAGGGCCTGCGGAAGGACCTCCTGTCCTGGCAGCCGACCACCATCCTCAACGGCCGCATGAAGGAGTACGGGGACTACGAGACCCCGGAGCAGGGCCTGCCGATCTTTCCGCCCGAGGGCCCCTGGGAGTTCTGCATGACCATCAACGACTCGTGGGGCTACCAGGTCCAGGACCACAACCACAAGCCCGTCCGCCAGATCATCCGCACCTTCGCCGAGATCGTGGGCGGGGGCGGCAATCTGCTCCTCGACGTGGGCCCCTACGCCGACGGCTCCCTCCAGCCCGAGCAGGTGGATCGGCTGAAGGGACTCGGCCGCTGGACGAAGAAGCACGCCGAGGCGATCTACGGGACCCGCCGGGGCCTGCCGTTCGGGCACTTCTACGGACCCACGGCGCTGGCGAAGGACCGGCAGACCCTCTACCTCTACGTCTTCGACATCCCCCGGGACGCCATCGCGGTGAAGGGCGTGCGGAACGAGATTGACGAGGTGTACGTGGTCGGCTCCGGCCAGACGCTGGCCTGGAAGCGGAGCGGGGGGGCGCCCTGGAAGAACATCCCCGGCATCCTCCTGGTCGACGTCCCGGAGGCGGCTCTCGACGACGACGTCACCGTCGTGGGCATCCGCCTGAAGGGCCCGCTCGACCTCTACCACGGCTCCGGCGGAGCGATCGAGGCCAACTGATGTCCCGGGACCTGACGGAACTGTTCGGCTTTGCCCAGGAGATCGCGTGGCAGGCCGGCCGCTCGACCCTCGGGCACTTCCAGCGCGGGGTGGCGGTGGACGTCAAGGAGGACGACTCCCCGGTGACGGTGGCCGACCGCGAGGCCGAGAGGGTCATGCGCCAGGCCATCGCCGCCCGCTACCCCGACCACGACGTGGTGGGCGAGGAGCTCGGCGAGGAGAGCCACGGCTCCAGCCACCGCTGGATCCTGGATCCCATCGACGGGACGCGCTCGTTCATCCACGGCGTGCCCCTGTACTCCAGCCTGGTGGGCCTCGAGATCGACGGCGAGATGGCCGTGGGCGCGGCCTACTTCCCGGGGCTGGACGAGATGGTGGCCGCGGCCACGGCGATGGGCTGCTGGTGGAACGGCAGACCGACCCGGGTCTCGTCGGTGTCACGCCTCGACGAGGCGCTCCTGGTCTACACCGACGTCGGGGAGATCGCGGCGGAGCGGCCGGGCGCCTGGGACCGCCTCCGCGCCGCCACCGGCCTTCAGCGCGGCTTCGCCGACGCGTACGGCGGCTTCATGGTGGCCACCGGACGGGCCGACCTCGCCGTCGACGGCACCATGAAGCCCTGGGACTGCGCCGCCCTCATGCCCATCGTCCGCGAGGCGGGGGGGACCTTCACCGACTGGAACGGCACCGCGACCATCTCGGGGGGGAACGGGATGAGCACCAACGGCCGGCTTCTCGAGGCGCTGGTGAAGGTCCTGGAGGGGTAGACGCTCGGGGCCAGGCCTCCTTGGGCGCGAAGGGATCGGCCGTGACACGGGTGGCGGGCTCCGGCAAGATGTCGGCACGCCCCGAACGGAGCCACCGTGATCGCTCGCCGATTCCTCAGCGTCTACCGTGACGCGTACGCCGGCCTCTCGTCGGATCTCTGGCTGCTGGCCTTGGTGGCTCTCGTCAATCGCGCCGGCAGCATGGTGCTCCCGTTCGTGGCGCTCTACCTGGCCGCCGAACGGGGCTTCACGACTCGGCAAGCGGGACAGATCCTGGGACGTCATGGGCGTCTGGGCCGCGGCGTTCGAGGCCAGGAGGAGCACGGCAGCTGCGACTCCGTGAGCCCGCGCCATCTCACGTCACCTTCGCCCGCAGCCGAAACTCCGGGCGCTCCCATTCGCGCGACTCCAATACCGCCCGCAACGCCGTCACCGCGTCCCACGCGTCGACGAAGCGCAGATAGGCCGGGGCGAAGCCGAAGCGCAGAATGTCGGGCTCGCGGAAGTCCCCGATCACGCCCCGGGCGATCAGCGCCTGGACGATCGCGAAGGCCTCCGGGTGGTGGTACGAGACCTGGCTGCCTCGGCGTGCCGCGGCTGCCGGGGAGGCGAGGTGGAGCTCGTGCCCACCGCACTCCTCCTCGACGAGCCTGATGAAGAGCTCGGTCAGAGCTACCGATTTCCGGCGAAGGCTGTCGATCCCGGCCCGGGCCACCGTCTCGATGCCGCACTCCAGGGCGGCCAGGCTCAGGATGGGAGGTGTGCCGCAGAGGAGCCGGTCCACCCCGGAAGCGGGCCGGTAACGGGACTCGAAGGCAAAGGGGGCGGCGTGGCCCATCCATCCCTGGAGCGGGGTCTCGAACGTCTGGTGCAGGTGGCGGCCAACGAAAGCGAAGGCCGGTGCGCCCGGGCCGCCGTTGAGGTACTTGTAGCCGCAGCCCACCGCGAGATCGACTCCCCAGGCGTCCAGCGCCAGGGGCACCGCCCCGGCGCTGTGGGCGAGGTCCCAGAGCACCAGGGCGCGGGCCTCGTGGGCAGCGGCGGTCAGGGTCTCCATGTCGTGCAGGGCGCCGGTGCGAAAGTCCACGTGGGTGAGCGTCAGCACCGCAACGGTCTCGTCCAGGGCGTCTGGAATCTCGTCGCGCTCGACGAGGCGCAGCTCGATGCCGCCGAGCGTGCCGGCCAGCCCCTCGGCGACGTAGAGGTCGGTGGGGAAGTTGTCCCTCTCGGAGAGGATGGCCCGGCGCCCGGATCGAAGGCGCGTGGCGCCGGCCAGGAGCTTGAATAGGTTGACCGAGGTGGAGTCGGCCACCGCCACCTCGTCCGCGGACGCCCCCAGGAGCGGGGCCAGTGCGGCCGCGACCCGCCGGGGCAGGTCGATCCAGCCATGATCATTCCAGCTGCGGATGAGCCCCCTCCCCCACTCGTTCTCGGCGACGGTGCGTAACCGCTCGACGGCACGGCGGGGGAGTGGGCCCAGAGAGTTTCCATCCAGGTAGACGATGCCTTCGGGAAGGATGAATGCGTCGCGCAGCGGGGCCAGGTCATCCTGCCGATCGAGAGACTCCGCGTCGGGCCGGCCGAAGCGCTCGGGCGTCGGCATCACGGCCTGCTACCAGGCGTCGTCGAGGCTCCGGAACCTCGCATCGCTGACCAGCACCTTCATGAGAGTCGAGACGTGCCGCTTCTCCGTCTCGATCAGGTGATCCACCTCCGTGCTCTCCTCCAGCACATCCTTGAGGGATTGGTAGAAGAAGAGCGTGGCCTTCTCCAGATCGAGGGCCTTGTGCAGCGCGTCGGCCGGTGAGCGGATGTGGTCGGTCCGAGAGAGGTTCTCCGGATTCAAGACCTCCGAAGCCGCGGAGGCACGGAGGAGGTTCAGGGCGTCCTCCTTGTCCTCGAGCGCGTCCTCGTCCGGCAGCCCCTGGATCAGGTCCGTGAAGTGGGAGCCGTGCGCCGCCTCGTCCTTCGCGAGCTGGGTGAAGACCCCGGCCAGGGACTCGTCGTCGGCAAACTTCTGGGCGAGGGCTTCGTAGTGGTGGGCCGCCTTGTCCTCGATGGTCGCGGCGAGATCGAGGGCCTTGCGCAGGGTGAGATCGGTGAGTTTCATGAGTTCCTCCGGAATCCGGGCACCTGTGCGGCGGGCGCCATTGCCGTTCCGCCCGCGCGGAGGGGAGTCTACGTCAGGACACCTCGGGACCCAACCCGTGCGCTAGATCGGGATCACGTTGAGGTGATCGATGCGGAGCTCGCCATCGGGGTACAGCCGGATGGTGTGCCGACCCTTCACCAGGGTCACCGAGGTCCGATCCCAGCACCAGTTGTGGTGGCCTCCGGTGCCCCACAGGCCGATGGCGCCCGCGTCCTGGCCGTCGACCACGACGCGGACGTCTCTCGTCTCCATGTCTCCCGCGCGGTAGCGCAGCTCGAGGATGAACCGGCCGTCGATGGGAGCGTCGAAGTCCCACTCGAGGTACCGGTCCCCCGACTGGTAGGCGGAGAAGGCCACCGAGCCCGGCCGGTCGGGCCCTTCGTTTCGACGGGACTCGTCCGGGGCGTCGGTGCGTGCCGTCTCGGCTTCCAGGATGGTCCCGCCCGGGGTCGGCTCCATCGAGGGGATCTCCAGCTCTCCGCCCAGGGACCTGACGTCGTGGAGGACGTCGATGTAGAGCCGCTTCCAGTCCACCTCGCCGATGCGGTTGAGCCAGATCGAGGACTGGTAGGCCCCGCTCAGGTACGAGACGTAGGTGCGCCAGCAGAGAGCCGCCAGCTGGGCGTGGCGGACCGCCTCCAGCCGATGCTCCTTGTCGTTGGTGGCCCAGTGCAACGCGATCTCGGCGGCCGCGCGGATCTTGTGGCTGTAGTGCTTGCCCAGCCAGGCCATGGCCCGGATGTCCTCCAGCTGCCGCCAGAGCGCGACGTCGCCGTTCGCCGAGAGACTCCCGACGCCCTGGAGGGCACGGTCGGCGTGCTCCTCGATCCGCCGCGCGATCTCGAGCGGCGTCGTCCCGTCAACTTCCTTTCCTGAGATCTGACCCCCGACGAAGGCGGGGATCGTCAGGTTGTTGGTGCCGGGGTGGGTCGGGTGGGAGATGAAGCTGAGGATGTCGTGGTAGCCGCTCACCGTCCCGGCCTCGTTGTCTCGGCTGGACGATCCCTCGATGTACCACTGGAAATCGAGGGGGCCCCAGTGGAAGCCCGTGGTCAGGGGATAGATCATCGAGGCGTCCTGCAGCGCGTCGAACAGGGTCCTTCCATCCAGCCCGGGGTAGCGGCGCTCGAGGAGGGAGACGAGGCGCTCGGTGCCGAGACCGGGGTCGTACCCCAGCCGGCCCCACAGCATCCAGCTGTACCAGTGCTTGTCGACCTCGAGCTGGCGTGGCGTCTGCGGTGTCCGGCTGATGAACTCACGACCCCAGACGTACCCGTCCGAGCCGAAGTAGTAGCCCCGCGAGACCGGGTGGGGGATGTTGGTGAGGAACTCCCGGACGAAGTCGGGGGCGCCCCAGCGGAACAGGTAGTTGTCGTCGTTGCGGAGCGTCCAGATCGTCTTGAGGCCGCCGGCCGCGGTGATGTCGGCGACGAAGTTGGAGTGGTAGGTCTGCGTCGTCGAGCTGTAGGAGTGAGCCTTCGCGTACTTGAAGCTGAAGATGAAGTCGACGTTCTCGTGGGCGATGAGGGGGCCGAACGTCTTCGAGATGGCGGTGGCCCGGGCCTCGTGCTGGCGGTGGATGAAGGTGATCTTCCGGTCCGGCTGCTTCTCGACCACGTCGAGCACGCCCTGCCCGTAGGTCCGGAACGCCCACTCCTCCTTCTCCGGGAAGCTGGCCCCGGGCATGTTCTCCCCCGTGGTCAGGCCGATGCCAGCCAGGTCCGGGTAGGTCTCGAAGAGTGCCCGCACGCTCGCCCGGTAGTAGTCGATGGTGGTCTCGTTCCGGAAGTCCGCGGTGATCCCGTACTTCCCGTCGACGCCGTAGGGGTAGATGTTCCACGTCACGACGTAGAAGTGGACGTTGCGGGCCTTCCCGTAGGCCATCACCTGCCGCCAGTGAGCGATCTTCTCGTCGATGGTCATGACCTCGATGGTCTCGAGGTCACCCATGATCGCGGGAGAGTCGAAGCCCCGGGCGCTGAGCTCGTAGCGCCTCCGCTGAATGCTGGTCGACCTCTCGACGTCGTCGAGGGCGATGTCGGGGTACTCGGGCACCTTCACCAGCGACGGGAAGGGGTGCAGGTTCCAGAGAGAGACGAAGTTGTAGCGGTGTCGGGCCAGGTGGTCGATGTAGTCCTTCCAGAAGTCCAGCTCCCACATCACCGGCATGTTGAGCTGGGCCGATTCGCCGGGGTCCGAGTAGGTGGGCGTGCGGACGTCCAGGGGCAGGTTGAACTTGGTGCCCCGCATGGCCATGTAGGGGTTCTGGTCGGTGTCGTGGACGCCGTCCCAGCCGTCGAGGGCCAGCTGCTCCGCGAGCTCGTATCCGCCGTACAGAAGCCCCGCCGGGTCGAAGCCTGCGACCCAGAGGGTGGAGGAACCGCACCGCCGGAGGCTGAAGCCCTCGGGCTTCAGGTCGGAGGACGGGACACACCCGGCGGCCTTCATGGCTTGCTGGGCGTCGTCGTCCCCGAGGAGAGACAGTACGATCGTAGGCTCGTCGTGGACGTCGCCCAGGGCGTCGAGGCCCTCGACGACGTAGGCCGTGTCGTCGGTGGCGGCTCGCAGCTCGGCCAGCACTGGAGCCATCTGGGGCAGCTCCGTGTTCGCCAGAACGTGGACAGTCTCCGCCGGGGCGACGGAACCAAGGGCGACGAGGATGGAGAGGAGGAGGATGGCGGCGGCCTCGCTGATCGCCGGGGGGCCTACCCCTGGTCCTCGAGCACGAAGGGCTCGCGGTAGCGACGCTTCGCCAGGGCACTGGCCGCGGCGGCGTTGGGCCCGATGCAGGTGTCGGTCTTCGGGTCCATCCGGATGACGTCGCCGAGAGCCAGCGTCGGGTGGCTGGTGTCGATGTCGTTGGCCGCGAGGTGGGCGATCATCCTGTCGAACTGGTCGCTGGCCAACGGGCTGCTCTGCATGGCCTTTCGGGCGACCTCGGTGGGGACCTTCTTGCCCAGTCGGTAGGACATGTTGCCGAGGTGGCAGTGGAGGGCGGACATGTGGCCGACCTGCATGGGCGCGTTCAGGTCCTGGGGGTTTCGGGAGCGGACAGCGTCGAGGAAGTTCTGCGCGTGGCCACTCCCTCCGTCACCCTCGACCTGCTCGACACGCTGGCCGTCCTTGTCGTAGATCCAGCCCCCGCCGCGTCCGCCCGCGTAGTAGCCGTTCTCGCACTCGATCACCGTCCCGATCCGGATCCCGCGGAAGTGGTCCATGGCTTCGAGGCCGGGGCGCATGGGCAGGGCGCGGAACTGGGCCACCAGTGGGAACCTCCCGGTCTCGTAGGCCACCAGCAGCGTGTTGGGCGTCTCGCCGTCGTCGTCGTAGCCAAGACGCCCGCCGACCGCGATCGCGGACCTCGGCGCCTCCGTGAGGCCGGTGATGTTGAGGGCGTCGTCGATGATGTGGGCGCCCCAGTTGCCGCTCTCGCCCGTGCCCATGGGCCACTGCCAGTGCCAGTCGTAGTGCAGGTTTTCCCGGACGGGCGGCTCGGTCGTGGCGGGCCCGGCGTAGAGATCGTAGTCGACGCCGGGGGGAATCTCGAGCGGTCCCTTCGCCTTGCCGATGGACTTGCGGCGATTGAACACCTGTGCGTAGGCGAACTGGATCTTGCCCAGCTTCCCGCTCTGGACGTAGTCGCGGATCTTGTGCGTGGCGGGGCAGCTGCGGTGCTGGGAGCCGGTCTGGGCGATGCGACCGTGCCGGCGTGCCGCCGCCACGAGCTGTCGGCCTTCCCAGATGCTGTAGGTCAGGGGCTTCTCGACATAGACGTCCTTGCCCGCCTGCATCGCCCACACCGCCGCCAGGGCGTGCCAGTGGTCCGGCGTGGCCACCACCACCACGTCGAGATCGTCCCGGTCGAGCATCTCGCGGATGTCGGTGAAGGTCTCGAGCTTCTCGCCCTGGTTCTCGGTCTCGAACTCGGCGCGGCGGCGACGGAGAAGCTCGCGGTCGGGGTCGCAGATGGCCACGACGCGCACGTCGTCCCTGGCGTGGAAGTTGCCAACGTGGAACCAGCCCTGGCCGTTCACACCGGCGACCCCGACGCGGAGGGCATCGTTGGCACCGCGCACCTGCGCCCAGGTGGGGAGGGGCACGTGGGCGGCCGCGCCGGCGATCAGGGTTGTCTTCAGGAACTTCCTACGGCGAGCTTTCATGCGGGGCCTCCAGGAGCCGACGAGACATTCTATCCGGAGAGCACACCCGATGGATCCCAACCCGGGGGGGGCACACCTGGCATGGGGACCTCGCTTTCTCGGCGTCGAGCCGTCCGGGCGTGGCCCTCTCTACTCGCACCCCGGAGACCAGCGGACACGGCCGTGTCGTCACCGGGGCGGCAGTCGCGGTAATCTTCCGCCCATGGAATTCGCGAATCTGACCCTCATCTTCGTCACGGCCTGGCTGGTCTGGAAGAAGCCGGGCCGGGAGAGCCTGGCGTTCGCCCTGCTGGTCACGAGCGCGCTGCTCACGGCGTTCCTGTTCTTCCTGGGGACCCGGTCCTCGATCCTGCCCCCGGTCAACTACTGAGCCTCACCATGAAGAACGACTCGCTCTACACCGTACTGGCTCTCGCGATCCTCGCCTTGGTCGTCGGGCCCATCGGGATCGCGGTCTTCGTGCTCGGATTCGTCCACGGCGACTCGCCCTGCGTCCTCTGCTGGGCGCAGCGCACCGGGATGATCCTGATCGCCCTCACCGGGCTGTTCATCCTTCGCTTTGGCCCCCGCCCCCGCTACGTCGGACTCGCCGTCCTGATCTCCGTGCACGGCCTGTACATGGGGGCGCGTCACTCGGCGCTTCACCTCGGCCGGGACATCGGGCAGGGGTTCAGCATCGAGATCCTGGGGGCCCACACCTACACCTGGTCGGCCTTCATCTTCTGGTGTGCCCTGGCCCTGATGGGGGTCCTGCTCCTCCTGATGAAGGACGATGGCGCCCGGGGCGCGGTGCGGGACCCCGGTCGCCTCGGCCGGGGGACGATGATCCTGTTCCTGGTGGCCGTGGCCGCCAACGCGTTCCAGGCCTTCGCCGCCGTGGGTCCGCCGCCCTTCATGGGCCAGGGCGACCCCATCCGCTTCTCCTTCAACCCCCGCCACTGGGTGTGGTCCCTCGAGGAGTGGTCGCCCGCACCGATCTCCTGGCGCGGGCGCTACGCCATCGAGAAGCCCGACCTCGAGGGCCTCGGCACCGACTGGCGCCAGGGACCCGTCGCCGGAGTCCAGCCGCTCCCGGTGAAGCGGGGGCTCCGGGTCTCGGCCGCTCTCAACGGGGGCATCACCGATCTCGCCACGGAGCCCGCCTCCGGCCAGTTCCTGGTCACCACCGACGCCCACGGTGTCTATCTCCTCGACGGCGACTTGGGCCGGGTGCTGCGACACACCGTCGTGGATCCAGGCTTCTCGGTGGACCTGGGGCAGCTCACGGGAGTCACGTTCGTCACGCCCCGGACCTTCCTGGTCCTGGGCCACAACAAGAGCTTCGTCCTGCTCGAGGAAGCGCAGGGCTCGGGTGACCCCTCGGACCGCTACCGCTACTTCCTCGAGTCCTTCGACGCCTTCGACGAGCTGAGGCGGAGCCGCCTTGCCACCGTGCGCGCCCGGATGAACTACGTGATGTCCGTGGGGTACGGGGGAGACACCGACTCCCTCTACACCGTGACCGTCCCGAACCGTCGCTACCCGGCCCTCGTGATCTCGCGCTTCGCCCGGGGCGACCTGAAGCTCTCGGAGGAGTACCGACCACGCCTGGGAGCCGGGCTGGCCCTCACCGGCGAAGAGCGCTCCCTGGACGAGTACTACGTCACCGGCGTTGCCATCGACGGCGAACACCTCTACGCCGTGAGCGCGGCCTACAGCACGCTCCTGGTCTTCGACCTGCGGCGGCGGGAGCTGACCGCGGCCCATGGACTCGAAGGCCCCGAGCAGCCGACCGGACTGGCGCTCAGGAGCGACGAGCTCTACGTGGTCAATGGCGACGGTGACGTGCTGGTGGTCGAGAAGCCCGCGCCCTAGCGTCGGCGCCTGGCCCCTCCGCGAGACGGGCGGGTCCGCGGTCGGCGGTCCGCCCCCGCGCTCGCGACTACTGTCCCTTCTCGTCCAGCTTCTTCTTGAGCTCCTTGGCCTCGTCCTTCGTCATGATCCTGAACGGGACCCTGACCATGGTGCGGGTGAACTTGACGCCGAGGGTGTAGGGTCCGAGGCCGATGCCGTCGGGGAGGTGGAAATAGAGGCGACCAACGCAGGCCCGCTGGGAGCCCAGCTCCAGCTCGTCTTGCGCGAGGCGGGCACTGGAATCGCCGGTGGGGTTCGCGAAGAAGGAGAGGCGGCAGGCACTCCTGACGCTCGCCGGGAAGTAGTCGACCGGGTCGCGGGCGACGCTCGCGCGCCGGTTCAGCGCCGTCAGGTACCCGGCCTCCCGGAAGTCCTCCTGGCTGGCGAGGGTGACGACCTTCCCGTCCGGGGTGAGAAGGGCGATGTCCGAGCGCCTCAACGTCTGACCGGACACGCCCTGCTGGAGGGTCACGCCCACCTCCAGCACCATCCATTCCTCTCCGACCGAGTGGTTCGCAGTACGGTAGCCCAGGGTCACCCACCCCTCGTCGTTGTAGCCGATGCGGACGAAGGTCCCCTTGGCCATCACTCTCTGGGCGTCGGCGGCGGGCTCCTCGTCGCTCGCGGGGGCGGAGCCGGCGTTCACGACGGCGAGTGCTGCCATCAGAACGGAACCGGTGAGGGCGTGCGTCTTCATGGTCGCAGCCTCCTTGTCCGAGCACAGCTCCCCAGGATTCTATTCACGCGCACCCCCGGCCGGCAACGCTTCAATCGGCTCAACCCGAAGAAGCAAGGGGCGGCGATTGTCTCGGGACGGCGCCCTCGCTAGAGTCGCGGTGGGGATTGTGGGGGGGGCAGCGCGGGGCCGAGTGGCCCGGACTGCGAAGGTCGGGTCTCGCCGGACGAAGGAGGTGTCCAGTGCCTGAAGCCGAAACGCAGGGAGCCGGACGG
>JAJDNS010000129.1 GCA_022340585.1 Acidobacteriota bacterium | reverse complement strand
GGAGAGCGGCGGGACCCTGAAACGCTGGTTCAAGGGGCGGCGCGGCGACTGAGGGGGCGTAGGCGGGTCGCGTGCTCGAACGACGAAGCTCCAGCTCATGGGATGCCCTCGCACGCTGGGGTCAGGTCTGTTGAGGGGAATGGGGCGGGTGGGATGAGCAGGTGGGTCGGGGGAGAGAGGCGGGCGCGGGGAGTGGGTGCGGTGGGTTCACGACCTGACCCCGCAGGGGCTCCTCAACGGTGCCCCGGCTCTCCTGGGTCGTCGGGAGTTCAGACAAGGCGGCGAGCGGGGGATGACAGGGGTGTCCATTGTCCGGTCAGGGGAGGCCGGGGGGTATCCACATTCCCGGGAATCGTGCAGTCCCGTGCTCGTGTGGTTGGCACCGAGCTTGCTCTTCCATGGGTCCGTGGGAAGCGGAATGAACAAAGGAGGCGAGCAGATGGACTCGACCTCGATGGACACTGAGGATCACGCGGTCAGGCGCTGTGGCCGCTGCGGTGACCGGCTCACGGTGACGCCCGAGGACGCGCTGTACTGCCACACGTGCGGCCGCTGCGTGAGGAAATGGATGGTCGAGCTGCACGGCCGGGTGGTCGGCGCCGGCAGCGTGGCCTGCGGCCGCCACGGAGGGCAGGTCTGGCTCTCCCGCCAGCTGGGGCGGCTTCGCGTGCAGGATTTTGTCGAGCGGCTGCGCCTGCCGGCAAACACCCGCTCGGGATGGACGCAGGAGACGTGACGGCCTTCTACGACAACTTCTTCGAGGTGCTCTCGGACGACCCGGCTGAGGACCCGGTGCCCGAGATCACCCCGGAAGCGATCCGCCGGAAGCGCTGCGCCTGCTGCGGGCTGCCGGCGCGCGTGTCCGTCCACGACCTGAAGGCGCGCCGGCGCACGCTGCTCTGCGATGCCTGCCGCCCCCCGGTCCGGCTCTCCGCGACGGTGGTCCCCGGGTCGAAGTGAGCCGCGGGCCTCAGGGCCCGGCGGCGGACCCGGGGAGGACCAGGCGGAAAGTGCTGCCCCGCCCCACCTCGGTGTCGAGCTCGACGCTGCCGTCGTGGGCCTCCGCCGTCCACTTGACGAGGGAGAGCCCGAGGCCGGTTCCCCCCATCTCGCGCGAGCGGCTGCGGTCGATCCGGTAGAAGCGCTCGAAGACCCGGCGCCGATCGACCTCGTCGAGGCCGGGCCCCTCGTCCCGCACCTCGATGAAGACCGCGCCGGGCCGCCGGCCGGTGGCCACGACGATGCTGGAGCGCTCGGGGCTGTACTTGATGGCGTTGTCCACGAGGTTGACGACGGCCTGGCGCAGGGCCGAGCGGTCGGCCGTGGCCACCACCGGGACCGGGACCGCGGCCTCCAGGGACTGCTCACGCTCCTCGGCCAGGACGCAGAGGTGGCCCACCACGTCGCGGGCGAGCGCCGAGAGATCCACCGGCTCCTTCTCCAGCTTCGCCTCGCCGGCCTCGGCGCGGGCCAGGGTGAGGAGCTCGTCGGCGAGCCGGCCCAGCCGGTCCACCTCCTCGAGCATGCTCCCGATGACCTCGCGGGCGTCGTCGGCGGTGGTGGCCCCCCGGAGCCCCACCTCGCCCACGCTGCGGAGCGCGGTGAGGGGTGTCCGGAGCTCGTGGGAGGCGTCGGCGGTGAAGCGCCGGAGCTGCTCGAAGGATCCCTCGAGCTGCTCCAGCGCCGCGTTGAAGGCCTGGCGGAGCTCCTCGAGCTCCGCGGTGCGCTGCGCCGGGAGCCGCTCGTGGAGGTGGGCGGCGGTGATGCGTCGGGCGTGGTCCGCCATTCGGTCCAGCGGCTTCAGGGAGTGGCGAGAGAGGGCGGCCCCGCCGAGCCCGCCCAGGAAGAGGACCCCGGCCGAGAGAACCAGGAGCTCGCGCCAGACCGTCCGGATCTGGGCGCGGGTCCCGGCCTCGGAGATCGCGGCTCGCACCAGGAAGTGGCCCCCCGGGAAGCGCAGGATGTCGGTCATCTCCCTCACCGGGCCGGCCGGGAGGACCAGGGTGCGGGGCTGGCGGAGGGGTGTCTCCTCGGTCGGCGGGTCGAGGCCCGGGGGCTTCAACGTCCCCGTCGCCACCAGCCGTTCTCCGAACGGGCTCCAGATCTCCAGCCAGTGGCCCCCGGTCTCCTCCTCGTCGACGTGCCGGCCGAGAGTGCTGCCGGCCAGCCGGGGGCGACCCTCGTCGTCCACGATGAGCGCGCGCGCGGCCAGCTCGATGTCCACCTGGAGCCGCCACGAGAGCTCCCGGTCCATGCGGCGCTCGAAGGACAGGCCGACGGCCAGGGAGTACGCCACGAGGCAGAGCCCGAGGAGCATGCCGTACCAGACGGTGATCCGCATGGCGAGGCTGTCGACCCACCGCCGACCCGACCGCTTCGGCCCGCCGGGGTCGGGGTTGCCAGCGCCGGCGCGCGGGGTCACGCCTTGTCCTCGCGGACGACGAAGCCCACCCCGCGCATGGTGTGGATCAGGCGCCTCGCGCCCGCCGCGTCCACCTTCTTGCGGAGCCTCCCCACGTGGACGTCGATGACGTTGTCCAGGGGGGTCCCACGCTCGGTCTCGTTCCAGACGTCGCGGGCCAGCATCTCGCGGGAGACGATGGTGCCGTGGTGGCGCAAGAGGTACTCGAGGAGCTCGAACTCCCGGGGGGTGAGGGCGATGTCCCGCCCTCCGCGCACCACCTTCCGCGACACGACGTCGAGAACGAGATCTCCGGCGGTCAGCCGGAGGAGCTGGTCGCCCCGGCCGCGGCGGACGAGGGCCCGCACCCGGGCCAGCAGCTCGGGGAAGGCGAAGGGCTTGACCATGTAGTCGTCGGCGCCGTGGTCGAGGCCCGAGACCCGGTCCTCGACGGCGTCGCGGGCGGTCAGGATCAGCACCGGGGTCAGGAACCCCTTCTGCCGCAAGGCGCCGAGGACCTCGAGGCCGTCCCGCCCGGGGAGGGACAGGTCGAGGATGAGGAGGTCGAATCCCCGGGAGGAGGCGAGGAAGAAGCCGTCCTCCCCGGTGTGGGCGGTGGTGACCGCGTAGCCCTCGGCCTCGAGACCCTCGGTGAGAGCCCGGGCCACCTTGGGCTCGTCCTCCACGACGAGGAGCCGGGGGGCCCCGGGTGTCGACCCGCTCATGCCCGTCTTCTGCACCCGGTCATTGTACGGGCGGGGTGGGAAAAGATCGGGGCGCCGACCGCCGCCGCGATCGACGCCCCGAGAGGAGGAGAGATGCGGCGCCGGGGTTGCCGGCCCGGCGCCGTCCGGCTACATCAAGAGCGCTCCCTGCTGGAAGCGGTACGTCACGGACCCTTCAGGTTGCCGGCGTCCTCAGAACTCGTAGAAGACGCGCACGATCCCCGTCTGGCCCTTGTAGGGCCGGGGAGCGTAACCCGTGAAGAGTCCGCCCAGCCAGTCGATCCGCGCGGTGTCGGTCTGCGGCCCGAGCTCCGACCGGGGCAGGGTCTGCGGCCCCGCGGTGTTGATGGCCGTGTAGTCCTCGACGTCGAACTTCTCGTACATGTAGAAGGCGCCGATGCCGAACCTCTCCGACAGATGGTATCGGACGTCGATCGTGGCCTGCTGCCACTTGTTCGTCACGTTCGGCAGAGCGACGAAGTTGATGTCGGCGATGCGCGGCCCGCTGTGCAGGAACGCCTGATCCGAGTCGCTGTAGTCGTACCCGATGCGAATGTCGAGGTTCGTCAACGCCCTGATGAAGTCCGCGTAGAGCGAGAAGAAGTTCACGGTCTCGTCGTTGGTCAGGCCCCAGTTGCGGCTCGGGTCCGTCCACGAGGGATCGGGCGACGGGTTGGCGTTGCGCGATTCCTGCGTCGAGTTGTAGGTCTCACGCCCGTAGTCGGCGCCGACGCTCACCCTCTCGCTCGGCGTGAAGTAGGCGCCGAGCGTCCAGGAGGTGTTCTTGTTGTCGAGGAGGCCGAACTCCTGGTGGCTGTCCGCGCCCGCGTAGTCGTCCTTCCCGGTCGAGAGCGAGAAGTTGACGCCCAGCGTCGACACGGGCATGAGATCGAGCATGATGGTGCCGCGGTTTCTCGTGCGTGCCGCCTCGTCGTAGAAGCGCAGGGCTTCCTGCGAGCCGCTCTCCTCGATGGCCTCGAGGCTGAGGTTGATGGTGTCGCGGTTGGTGTGCTCGTACTTCGCCCGCAACGTCACGAACTGGTTGCCCACGAGGTCGTAGGAGACCCGGGCCGTCTTGTCCTGCCAGCCCTGGGTGGTGCGTACGCCGTGCTCGAGCTGCTGGTACCCGTAGCCCACGCGGATGGTGCTGTGCGGAAGCCCCGTGAACGCCGCGTTGACGTCGAGCACGTTCCGGTTGATGTTGAATGGCTCGGTGATCCCGCCGGTCTCCTCCGGCACCGCGTCGAAGCGGACGTACTCGACCGCGTGGAACTCGCGCGTGAAGTCGTTCCGGCTGTAGAAGCGGTAGCGCCCGGTCAGGGTGAGGTTCTTGATCGCCCGCGAGCGCACGGTCGCGTTGCCGGTCGCGTAGTTCACCCTCATCTGGGCGCTGTCGCGGGGCAGCCCGGCCAGCTCGGGGAACTGCGCCCACACCGCCGCGTTGTTGATGGACGAGTTGGTCGTCCACGGGATGAGCGCCGCGTCCTGGTGGTTCGTTCCGATGGAGAAGCTGCCGTTCGCCGTCGTCCGACCGGGCAGCTTGACCATGCCCATCCAGTTGACGGTGTCCAGGCTGTTCGAGGGGGGGCTCGCCAGGAGCCCGTAGGCCGGGCCGTTCAGGTTGATGTAGCCCCTCGAGTCATAGCAGGTGTCGGAGGACCCGTACACGCAGTAGTCGGTGGCCCGCACCGGATTGTCCCACCGGAACGTGGGAATGTTCTGGTCGAACTTCGCGTGCTCGTAGCCGACGTGGAACATCCCCTGGTGGCTCGCCCACTCCACGGCCGCGGCCAGCTTGGTCTCGCGGTTGTCGATCTCGAGCGGCACCTCTACGCCGACGGGGAACGAGAAGGAGGCGCCCCACGGCATGTTGCCCGTCCGCTTGTAGCTGTTCACCTCGAAGATGAAGTCCAGGTTGTTGGTGGCCGAGAACCGCAGCTCCGCCCCGATGGTGTCCCGACGCGACTGGAGGTCGAAGGGGTTGGCGATCGAGTTGTAGATCGACCCGCCGGCCAGGCTGTCGACGTTCTGCGGGACGCCCACCGCCCCGTTCTCGACCTGCGTGCGCAGGTTCGTGTCGAGCGCGCAGTCGCCCGCCGTGCAGTTGTAGGGAGTGCGCGTGTAGTAGCCGTAGTTCAGCGGCGTCTGGTCGAAGAAGGCGTTCAGCTTCCACCGCTTGCTGTTGAAGTTCAGCTCGTAGTGGCCGTCACGGTAGCCGATGTTCTTCGCCGCGAAGTCGAAGGTCCAGTTCGGGGTCGCCTTCTCGTAGAAGAAGTTGGCGTTGACGCCGTCGCGCAGGTCGCGGTAGCGCTCGTAGCGCGCCTCGTCACCGTCCGTGCTCGTGAAGCGGCCACCGACGTCGATGGTGCCGCTCGAGGTCGTCTCAGGCTGCGGCGTCTCCTGCGCGCCCGCAAAGTGCGCGGAGGCGAGCACGAGCGCCGCGGTGCCGATCATCAATCTGTTGCGCATCGCAATTCTCCTCACCTACCGCAGGAACGCTTTGCCCGAGGGGGCGTTCGAGCCGTGGACCTGCTGATGGCAGATCAGGCAGGACCGGCCGTAGATCTTGTTGGCGTTGGTCGAGGTGTTGAGGGTATTGCCCTCGTACACGGTGGGGGGGTGACGCGACGTCACGTGGCAACGCTGGCAGAGGAACGGCGTCTTGGCCACGAGCATCCGCTCGTTGTTCGAGCCGTGCGGGTCGTGGCAGGTGGTGCAGTCCTCGGTCACCGGCGGGTGCTCCCAGAGGAAGGGCCCGCGCTTCTCGGCATGGCAGGTGACGCAGAACTCGGTGACGGAGCCGCCCTCGTTGAGCAGCTTGTCGCTGGCCGAGCCGTGGACGTTGTGGCAGGACGTGCACACCATCTTGTTCTCGCGCACCGGCATGTGGGCGAACTTGAGGGTCTTGTTGACGATCGTCCGGTGGCACTGTGAGCACAGCTCGGTCTCGGTGGCCTTCTTGAGCTGCTTCTCTCCTTCGGCCGCGTGGATGCTGTGACACGTGGTGCAGCCCACGCTGCGCGAGTCGTGCTGGCTGCCCGCCCAGAAGGTGTGCTCGGTCCGGAAGTGGCAGCTCGAGCAGGTTTCGCTGGCCTCGGTCGGCTTGAGCGAGGAGAACCGGCGGATCAGCGTCTTGTCCCCGCTCGACTCGGCGTGGTCCTTGCCCGGTCCGTGGCAGGCTTCGCAGCCGAGGGCGGCCTTGGTGTCGGCGTGGCAGGCCTGGCACCCCTGCGGTGCCATCGGGTTGCCCGCCTTGAACGCGTGGGAGTGTGGGCCTTCCGTGATGGCGGCGGTCCGATCTTCATGGCAGTCGAGGCACGCGGCGGTGCCTGCGTAGGCTCCGTGCGGAGCCTGCACCGGCGGAGTGCTCACCGCCGCCTCCTGGCCTGGCGTGGAGGCGGTCGCCGGGCCGGCCACCGCGAGGCAACCGACCGCCAAGGCGGCGACGAGGCCCCCCCGGGCCAGACTCATCCTAAGTGAAAACATAGATTGCTCCTTGGGTCGTGCGCCCAGCGTTCCGCCGGTTGCGACCCGTCGCGAGGCAGTAGTCCGAGGAGCGCTCTCCAGCGCGCCTTGTCATCAACAGAACCTCCTCGAGTCCGACGTCACGCCGGATCCTCCGGCGTCCTCTCACGAGTTGAGGGCTCGTCGTGGGCGCGCTTCATGAGCTCCTCGACGACCTCGACCTCGTACCGGCGGTGACCGCCCAGGGTGGCCACGCTCGGGAGACGTCCTTCCCGTGCCCACCGGCTCACCGTGTTTGGCGTGACGCCGAGCATATCGGCGACCTCACTCCTTCTGAGAAGTCGCGAACGGCGCGACTCTGGGCGGCGGTCCACCCAATTCATAGCGGAATGGTAGTTTTTATGACTTTCTGTTACACCTGAACGCTTTCTGAAGATTTGTACAGAGTTGGAGGTTCCTGATTGGGGTCAATACTACATCCAGAAGCATTGATAGCGTTCACACTATTTCAGGGAATTTGGAGCGATTCGTGCAACTCGAGGTGGCCCCGCCCCTGCCCTGTCTTCGGGGGGCCGGATGGGGTAATCTAGCGGACGGGTCGGTCGCACGTGGATCCCGGCCCTGCGCAACGCGAGCCGCTGAACCCCGCCAGGCCCGGAAGGGAGCAACGGTACGGCGTCCCTCGGGTGTGCCGCAGACCGTCGGGGTTCACGTGGGGCCGGCCCTGCCAATCTCCCCGGTCACCGCTTGAGCTACCAGGTCCTCGCCCTCAGGTACCGCCCGGCGACCTTCGACGAGGTCGTGGGCCAGACGACCGTCATCCGCACGCTCCGCAACGCCATCGAGCAGGACCGGATCGGGCACGCCTTCCTCCTCTCCGGCGCCCGGGGGGTGGGGAAGACGACCACCGCCCGCCTCCTGGCCAAGGCCCTGAACTGCGCGCGGGGCGAGGGCCCGACCGCGGAGCCGTGCGGCGCGTGCGACTCGTGCCGGGAGATCGCCGAGGGCCACTCCCTCGACGTCCAGGAGATCGACGGGGCGAGCAACAACAGCGTCGACCAGGTCCGGGAGCTGCGGGAGAGCGCGCGCTACAACCCGGCCCGGGACCGCTTCAAGATCTGGATCATCGACGAGGTCCACATGCTGTCCACGGGGGCCTTCAACGCGCTGCTGAAGACGCTGGAGGAGCCGCCGCCCCGGGTGAAGTTCATCTTCGCCACCACCGAGTACCACAAGATCCCGGAGACCATCCTCTCCCGCTGCCAGCAGTACGACTTCCGGATGATCCCGACGCGGGACCTGCAGGCGCACCTGCGCGCGGTCGCCGACCGGGAGGGGATCCGGGTGGGCGACGCGGCGCTGGGGCAGATCGCCCGCGCCGCCGAGGGCAGCGTGCGCGACGGGCTGTCGCTGTTCGACCAGGTCCTGGCCTTCACCGGCGAGGAGGTGAAGGACGACGAGGTGGCGGGGCTGCTGGGCCTGGTGGACCGGGAGCTGCTGCACCGGGCCTCGGGGGCCATCGTGGCGGGGGACAGCCTGGCGGTCTTCGATCTCGTGGAGAGCCTGGCCGACTACGGGGCCGACTACCGCAACTTCGCCCGGGAGCTGCTGCTGCACCTGCGGGAGATCCTGCTGGTGAAGCTGTCGCCGGAGGACAGCCCGCTGCAGAGCGCCATCCTTCCCGAGGAGCGGGAGCGGCTGCAGGCGCGGGCGGCGGCGTTCTCGGAGGAGGACCTGCTCCGGGGGCTCGACGTGCTGACGCGCGCGGAGGGCGAGCTCCGGGTGAGCCCGGACCCGCGCGTGTCCCTGGAGCTGGCGCTGCTGAAGCTGGTGCAGTTCCGGAAGCTGCTGCCGTTCACCGAGCTGGTGGCGAAGGTGGAGCGTCTGGCCGGAGGGGCCCCAGCGGCGCTGCCGGCGGGTCGTCCCGCGGCGCGGCGGGAGGCCCCGGCGGCCCCGCGGCGGGCGGCGGTGGCGGCTCCGAGGCGGGTGGCAGCGGGATCGGCCGCTGCCTCGGCATCCCCGGCGACGAAGGCACCGCCCCTCGAGGCCTCGCCGGAGCCGGGCCCGGAGGCCGCCGGGCCCGCGGATCCCACCGACGCGGCCGGGAGCCTGGTGGCGAAGATGCTGGAGGGGTGCGTGAGTCGCCCCTCGTTGGCCCAGCCCCTGCGCCGGGCGGCGGCACGCCTCGACGGAAAGACCCTCGTCCTCTCGGTGGCCCCCGACTTCGTGGCCTTCGCGAACATGCACCTGGGCGACTACCGCGACCTCGCGAAGAAGGCGGCGGGGCGCCCGGTGGCGGTGGAGATCGAGGCGGGAGCGGTCGCCGAGGAGGCGCCGGCCGAGCCCTCGGAAGACGAGCTCCGGCAGCAGAAGCTGCGCGAGGAGGCGGAGAAGGAACCCGCGGTACAGGAAGCGCTCGACCTCTTCGACGGGCGCGTGGTGGACGTGAGGGAGGCCAAGCCCCCCAGGGAGGACGCGTGAACCCCTTCGGTGATCCCCGCAAGCTGATGAAGCAGCTTCAGCAGCAGCAGGAGAAGATGCAGGCCGAGATCGCGGCCCTGGTCGTGGAGGCCACGTCCGGCGGCGGCATGGTCAAGGTCGAGGTGGACGGGCAGAAGCAGCTGCGGCGCCTGACCATCGACCCCGAGGTCGTGAGCAAGGACGACGTGGAGATGCTCCAGGACCTCGTGGTGGCCGCGGTCAACGAGGCCGGCCGCAAGGTCGACGACGCCATCCAGGAAAAGGTCGGCGCCCTCACCGGCGGCATGAAGATCCCCGGTTTCTGAAGCCAAGGGGGTCAGGTCGTGAATGTTGAATCGCGTCACCTGGAGAGGACGTTTGCGGGTCCCCATTCACCATTCACGACCTGACCCCTCCTCACTAAAGTCATGGACTATCCGGCGCCGGTTGAGCGGCTGATCGACGAGCTCCGGAAGCTGCCCGGGATCGGGCCGAAGTCGGCCCAGCGGATCGCCTTCCACCTGATGCGCGGGTCGCGGGAGGACGCCACCCGGCTCTCCGAGGCGGTGGGGACCCTGCTCGACGGGATCCGAACCTGCGCGATCTGCCACGCGATCACCGATCAGGAGATCTGCGCGCTGTGCTCCGACCCGTCGCGGAGCCCGAAGACGCTGTGCGTGGTGGAGGAGCCCCACGACCTGCTCGCGGTGGAGAAGACCCGCGACTTCCGGGGCCGGTACCACGTCCTGCACGGGGCGCTGTCGCCGCTGCAGGGGGTGGGTCCGGACGAGCTCAGGATCCAGGGCCTGCTCGACCGGGTGCGCGAAGGGGAAACGAGGGAGGTGATCCTCGCCACGAGCCCCACGGTGGAGGGGGAGGCGACCGCGGTGTACCTGGCCCGGCTTCTCAAGCCCCTCGGGGTGCAGGTCACCCGCATCGCCATGGGGGTGCCGGTGGGCTCCGACCTGGAGTGGGCCGACGAGGTCACCATGGCCAAGGCCCTCGAAGGCCGCCGGGAATACTGAGCCCCGAGGAGCAGGAGCCGGTCACCGCCCTGGAGAGCGTCCCCTCCCGGTGAGGAAACTCACAAATCAGGGCCCGACCCCTTATCCCGTTTGAAAACAGGGGGGTTGCGGGCTACCCTTATGCGTTCTCGCGGGGTCCGTCCGCCCTTTTTTCACCACTCGACCCTGGACGGGCCTCTCCGCAGAGGAGGATTACGGAATGGCGGCGCCCGACATTGTGATGTACGAGGAGGAGTTCAACAAGATCAAGCAGATCATCTCGAAGCTCCGCATCGACGCCAACGCAAAGGTCGTCTTCCTCGTGGACAAAAACGGTCAACAGATCGCGGCCCAGGGCGAGATCGAGAACCTCGACACCACCTCGCTCGCTTCGCTCACCGCGGGCAACGTGGCCGCGACGGACGGGCTCGCTCGCCTGATCGGGGAGAAGGAGTTCTCGATCCTCTTCCACGAGGGCGAGCGCGACAACATCCACATCTCCATCGTCGCCGCACGGGTGATCCTCGTCGTGATCTTCGACGAGCGCTCGTCGCTGGGCCTCGTCCGACTCCGGGTGAAGAAGGCCTCGAACGAGCTCAACAGCGTCTTTACCGACATCATGGACAAGGTGGAGAAGGAGCGGGCGGCCGCGGGAGCCGCCTTCGAGAGCCCGTTCGCCGAGATCACGGACGACGACATCGACAGCCTGTTCAGCGAGTAACGCGGCCCAGATCAAACGATGACGTTCATCAACTACGCCTCCCGCGAGATCAACTGCAAGATCGTGTACTACGGTCCCGGGCTGTGCGGGAAGACCACGAACCTCCAGTACATCTACGAGAAGACGAACCCCAACGCCAAGGGCAAGCTGATCTCGCTGGCCACCGAGACCGACCGCACCCTCTTCTTCGACTTCCTGCCCCTCGAGCTCGGGACGGTGCGCGGGTTCAAGACCCGCTTCCACCTCTACACCGTCCCCGGCCAGGTGTTCTACGACGCCAGCCGGAAGCTCATCCTCAAGGGCGTGGACGGGGTCATCTTCGTGGCCGACAGCCAGAACGAGCGCATGGACGCCAACGTCGAGGCCATCGAGAACCTGCAGGGGAACCTGAAGGCCCAGGGCTACGACCTGATGACCATCCCGTACGTGCTGCAGCTCAACAAGCGCGACCTGCCCAACGTGGCCCCGGCGGAGCAGATGACCCAGCTGCTCCGCAAGAAGGGCGAGCCGGTGTTCGAGGCGGTGGCCTCCAAGGGCGTCGGGGTCTTCGAGACCCTCAAGGGCGTGGCCAAGCTCGTCCTCCAGGAGCTGACCAAGACCGGCTGAGGGGGCTGGAGGGGTCAGGTCCCGAACGTAGCCTCCCGTCCTCTAGAGAGGACCCCGAACGCGGGCGCACTCTCCCTCCTGGCCGCAGATTCAACAATCACGACCTGACTCCCCTCGAAGGACGGGTCAGGCTACGTTCGGGACCTGACCCCCACCTCGAAGGTGTCGGGGTTCCAGGTGAGGACGCGCTTCTCGTCGTAGCTCTGGTTGCACAGCAGGGTCGGGGCCGCGGCCCGGAGGCCGAAGGTGGCGTCCTCGACCACGGGCTCGCGGGTGCGGCAGGCCACGAAGAAGTTCCGGAAGTGATCGAGGCGGGAGTCGTAGCCGGCCGGCGCCGCGTAGGTGTGGGAGCTCAGCTCGGTGAGGTGGTCACCCTCCGGGGGCGGGGCGTCCCAGTCCTTCGACAGCGGCGGGCGTCGCGAGACCTTGACGGTGCCGCCGAGGTCCATCACGCCCTCGTTGCCTACGAAGCGGAAGCCGCTGTCCCCCCACTCGTTCATGACGGAGCCGTCGACGAAGTTGACCTTGAGGGTGAGGTTGAAGCCGGGACGAGAGCCCCGGGCCGGGTAGTCGAAGACCGCGGTCATGACGTCGGGGATCTCGCGGCCGTCCTTCCAGTAGCGCAGGCCCCCGCTGCAGAAGACGTGGGTGGGGCCCAGGGCGCCGGTCACCACGTGCATCCCCGAGAAGAGGTGCACGAACAGGTCGCCGGAGATGCTGGTCCCGTAGTCCTTGTAGAGCCGCCAGCGGAAGAGCCGCGCTGGCTCGAAGGGCACCTTCGGGGCGTCGCCGAGGAATCGGTCCCAGTCGATCGTCTCTTCCGAGGCGTCCTCGGGGATCGGCCAGTGGAGAGCCCCCATGACCGAGTTGCGGTTGGTCCAGCCCTCGATGAGGTTGACCTCGCCGAGGACGCCGGAGGCGAAGAGGTCCCGGGCCTTTTCGACCACGATCGAGCTCACCATCTGGCTGCCCACCTGGAGGATGCGCCCGGTCCTCTTCTCGGCCTCGACCATGCGGCGGCCCTGGGCCACGGTGTGCATCATGGGCTTCTCGCAGTAGACGTCCTTGCCCTTCTCGAGGGCGTCGATCGTCATCTGCATGTGCCAGTGATCGGGGGGGGCGACGATGACGGCGTCGACGTCGGGGCGGTCGAGGATCTCCCGGTAGTCCCGGGTGGTCTGGACGTCCTCGCCGAACTTCTCCCGCACCTGGGTGAAGCGGCCGTCGTAGATGTCGGCGGCGGCCACGAGCTTCACCCCGGGGACCTGCAGGGCGGTGGCGGTGTCCCCCTGCCCCATGCCGCCGGCGCCGAGGAGGGCGATCTGGATGTGGTCGTTGGGGGAGACGGGCTCGTCCTCGTCCCCGGCCCGGGCCCGGCGGGTGAGGATGGTGGTGGCGCCGGCGGTGACGCCGGCCATCTTGAGGAACTGCCGCCGGGTGGGCTGCCGTGGGCTCATGAGGACCTCCTGGAGGCGGAGTCCGGCGGCGCCCCGGGCGAGGGCCGGGGACGCGGACCCGCGCGCGTGCAGCCTAGGGCGTCGGCCGCGGAGGCGTCAATGGCCCTCGGGCCGGCGTGGCTCCGCCGAGCCCGGGTTTGACCGTCCCTCCCCCTCTTTCTATAATTCCTCTTTGCTGTTCCTCAGTAGCTCAATGGTAGAGCATTCGGCTGTTAACCGAAGGGTTGTAGGTTCGAGTCCTACCTGAGGAGCCAACCCCCTCCCCCCGCAGCAGAAGCCCCGCCGGCAGTCCGCCGCGCCCCCAGGAGGACCCCGGGAGCGGAATCGGAAGGCCGGCCGTATCCTCGCGCCCGCAAGGAGCAATAAGGTAACGTGGGGCACGCCCCGAGGTGGGGTCATGCATGAGTGACGGCGCCCAGGAAGCCGAGCTGCTCCGGGAGGCGGGCCAGGGGAACGAGGCCGCCTTTCGACTGCTGTACGAGCGGCACCGCACCCCGGTGTTCCGTTTCGCGTGCCGGATGCTCGGCTCGGCGCCCCTTGCGGAGGACGTGACACAGGAGTGCTTTCTGGCCATCCTCAGGCGCCCGGAGGGCTACCGGCCCGACCGGGGGGCGTCGCTGCGCACTTACCTGTGCGCGATCGTCCGGAACCTGGCGCTGAAGCAGCTCAAGCGCCAGGGCCAGGAGATCACGACCGACGATCCCCCCGAGGGACCCTCGGGGTCGCCCGGAGCAGACCCGCTGACGCGGGTGATCGACGACGAGGCGGCGGAGGCGGTGCGGCAGGCGGTGAGCGCGCTGCCGCCGCTGCAGAGAGAGGTGGTGGTGCTGTTCGAGTACGAGGACATGAGCCTCGCCGAGACCGCCGCCGTGTGTGACATCGACGTGGGAACGGTGAAGTCGCGCCTTCACCGGGCCCGGGGCCGCCTGCGCCGGAGCCTCGCTCCCCTCCTGGGGGGCGGGCCGGCGAAGGGGTCCCTGGCCTCGGCGCACGGGGAGACAGGACCATGACGGACGAACGCGAAATCGTGCGGGACGAGAAGCTCCGGGCAGTCCTGCGCCAGTGGGAGCCGCCGGTGGTGCCCGAGGGGATGGACGAGCGCGTCATGGAGGCCTACCGGCGCGAGAGGGGGACGGCGGAGCCCTTCTGGAAGCGGTGGCTCTCGACGTCCATCCGGGTGCCGGTGCCGGTGGCCCTGGTGGTGGCGCTGCTCCTGATCTTCACCGCGGCCCTGGCCCTGCGGCCGGCGTCGCCGCCGCCCCAGGCGGTGACGCCCGACACCTCGGGGCCGGTGCGGGCGGCGCAGCAGGCGGTGCCGGTGGTGACGGGGACGAGCCTGGCCGGCTTCCAGCCGGTCACCGAGATCACCGCCTCGGTGGTGCGGGAGGGGACCCCGTGAGACGCGTGACGTCCCTGGCGGCGGCGCTGCTTCTCCTGGCCGGCCCGGTCCTGGCCCAGGGCGAGGAGGGGTTTGCCGCGGCCACCCTGGAGAACGGCGCGTCGATCGCCTTCGGGCTGCTCCGCACCGGGCAGGCGCAGGCCACGGCCACGCTGGGGGAAGCGGTCTTGCCCCGCTCGAACGCGGTGACCCGGGTGCTGTGGGATCGGGAGTCCGGCGCCTACTTCGGCTACCGGGTCGAGGTGACGCGCGACGGCGTGGGCTTCCGCGTGGCCTTCGGC
>JAJDNS010000119.1 GCA_022340585.1 Acidobacteriota bacterium | reverse complement strand
TGACTGGGGGAGGAGCCCGAGGCCGGGTGCGCGGCGTCGCGGACTTCATATGAGGTCAACAGACGGGCACCGATCAGCTCGTCGAGGACCTGACCGGCGGCCTCGCGGTCGGGGACCACGCTCAGGAGCTGCTCCCGCTCGACGACGGCCCGCGTCCACTGGGCAGTCACCAGGTTCCGGAACAGCTCCCGCACGATGGGCTCGCGCTCGAAGCCGATGCGCTCCAGGGTCTGCTCCGCGTGCTGAGCCAGGGCCCCCGCCACGCCCCCGATCTGCTCGTATGCCTTGCGCGGCAGGAGCTTGTTGTCCCGGTCCCGCTTCTCCCACAGCCGTGCCACCGCGAAGGCCAGCAGCGGAAGCGCCCCCCGCGCCCCCTCCACCGCCTGCAGCATCTCTTCGACGAGGGCCTCGTCCTCGAAGGCGTACCCCTCCTTCTTCGCCGGCTCCACCAGGGCCCGGCGGAGGTCCTCGCCTCCCAGCGACGTGAGCGGCGTCAGGTTCTGGAAGACGGGGGCCAGGGGCGCGTGGTCGTGGCAGCGGATCAGGAAGTCGTCCCGCAGCGAGAGCAGGACGTGGACGTCGCCTTCCCTGGCGAGGCGACCCAGGAGCTCCGTGAAGGCCGCCTGCACCTCGGGCGGGTTCAGCGTGAACAGCTCCTCGAACTGATCCAGGACCAGCAGGCCCTCCAGGTGGCCCTGGCGCCACTTCTGCATCACGCGGAACGCCACCTCCGCGTCGTCGAAGGCCAGGAGGTCCCGCAGGGTGTCGGGGTCCGACGGCAGGGCCCCGATCAGCGCCTGGGCCAGGGCCCGCATGGGGGCCGCCCCCGGCGTCGCCACCACCGCTCCCCATCCCGTGGGGCGCGATGCGAGGATCCCCGCGCGCACGAACGAGGTCTTCCCCGCTCCCGAGGGACCGATCAGCGCGAGAAGCCTCCGCTGGCGCAGCTTCTCCCACAGGGACTCGACCTCGGTCTCCCGCCCGAAGAACCGCTCCGCGTCGGCCTCCGTGAACGACGACAGGCCCGGGTAGGGGCCCCTCGGCTCCATCGGGTGGACCCCGGTGGCCCGCGACGGCTCGAAGGAGGCCAGCACCGTCTCGAGCGCCACCGCCACCTCGTTGCCCGAGGAGAAGCGCTCACTGGGGTGCTTCCCCAGGCAACGGCGCACCACCGTCTCCACAGACGCCGGGATCTCCCCCTCCAGCGTCATCAGGCTCGGCGGCTCGTCCCGCAGGATCGACGCCAGGACCTCCGCCGCCGTCTGGCCCCCGAACGCACGACGGCCCGACAGGAGCTCGTACAGCACCGCTCCCAGGGCAAAGACGTCGGTCCGCGCCCCCGCCGGCTCCCCCTTCACCTGCTCGGGCGACATGTAGCCGATGGTCCCCAACAGCACCCCGGGCGACGTGTCCTTCGTGGCCGTGGGGCTGGAGGTGTCGGAGTTTCCCGAGACCAGGGGCTCCTGGAGCTTGGCCAGGCCGAAGTCCAGGACCTTTACCCGGCCCTCCTTCGTCAGGAAGACGTTCTCGGGCTTGAAGTCGCGGTGGACGATGCCCCGCTCGTGGGCCGCCCCCAGGCCCCGGGCCGCCTCCAGCATCCAGGTGAGCGCCTGCCGCAGGGGTGGGATCCCGCCCCTCAGAGTCTCGCGGAGGGTCTGGCCCTCGAGGAGCTCGAGGACCAGGTAGGGGTGGCCGTCGTGGGTCCCCACGTCGAAGACGGTGACGACGTTGGGGTGGGCCAGCTGGGCCGCGGCCCTCGCCTCGGTCTCGAAGCGGTGCAGGCGCTCGGGGGACGAGGCTCCCTCGGCGGTGATCAGCTTCACGGCCACGGCGCGGCTCAGGCGCGGGTCGTGGGCCCGGTACACCTCCCCCATCCCGCCCGTGCCGATCAGGTCCTGGATCTCGTAGGGGCCGAGCCGGGCGTCGATGGCAAGGGTCATGGCGTCACTCCGTGTCGGCGTCTAGAAGCTCAGCCGCACTCCCAGGCGGATGCTTCTCGGGGGCTGATAGAACTGGTCCATCATGAAGCGGGCGTCGCGCACGAGGCCCTGCTCCTCGATGAGCTCCTCGGTGTCGAAGCCCGCGAAGAAATCGGCCTCGGTGATGTCGATGGACTCTTCTCCGAACAGCTCGTTTTGCCAGTAGTCGACGGGCCCGGCCTGGTTGAACACGTTGAAGACCGTCGCCATCAGGGTGAGCTGGAGCCCGTCGTTCACACGGATGCGCTGCTGGAGCTGAAGGTCGAGTCGGCTCGTGAAGGGCATCCGCCCGTCGCTCTCGCGACCCGCGTAGTGGATGTCGTAGTAGCTACCCGGAATGACTCGCACCCGGCGCGATCGGGCGAATCCGCTGGCCCCGTACCAGCTCGCTCCCACCACGGAGCCGAAGGGAAGATCGCAGATGAGCTGGGCCTTGATCTGGTGCGTCCGGTCGGTGGCGAGGGGGCCGTAGACGGGCTGGCCGTCCTCGCCGAAGGGCATCACCACGGAGTCCCAGGCCGGGGAGATGTTGGGGTGGAGAGTCCGGAAGTCGGAGTCGACCACGCCGGGCGCGTTGCCATGGAGCTGGCTCCAGAGGTAGGACACGCGCCCGCCCCAACGACCCGACATCCGCTTGTCGAGTGTGAGCTCCACCGCGTCGTAGTCGCGGCGGGCCCTCGGGTAGTCGATCGTCTCGGTCGTCCCCTGCGGCACGAAGCTGTCGGCGATGCCGAAGCCGGGGTTCCCGATGCGGAGGGTCTCGGCGCCGTCCTCGTCGCGCAGCCCCATGTCCTCCACCAGGCGGTCCAGCTGCTTGTGGATGTAGCGCACGCCCACGGTGAGGTCGGGGGCCAGCTCCCGCTCCAGGCCGATGACCGCCTCCTGGAGCTTCGTGGGCAGCAGGTTGGGATCCACCATGGGGTCGTCGGGGTCGTTGATCGTCTTGCCGCTCAGCAGGGCCCACTCGAAGATGAGGTCCCCCGGACACTCGGGAGGACACGACGGGTTGTCCTGGATACCGGCGATGTCCGGGTCGTCGAGCGTGTACCAGTAGTAGTCGGCGAATTCACCCCCGAAGGACAGGGGCAGGCGCAGCTTCATGATGTCGTAGAAGACCCCCCAGGAGCCGTAGAGCTTGGTCCGCCCGTCGCCGGTGACGTCCCAGGCGAACCCCAGGCGCGGGGCCAGCTTGTCCCCGAAGCCCCAGTTGACCGCCGTGTCCGGGATGTCGGGGTCCTGGGAGAACGAGGGGACGTTCTCGCTCTCGGTGCGGAGGCCGAGGTTGAGGGTCAGGCGGTGCCCGAGGGTCCAGGAGTCCTGGACGAACACCCCGAAGTTGCGCGATTGGATGTCGCCCACCTGGAGCTGTCCCCGGTTCGGCAGGATGGGGTTGCTCAGGATGCGGTAGTAGCCGTACTCGCCGCGCCGCCCGATGAAGGAGCGGTCCCAGAAGAGGTCGGCGCGGTTACCGGAATTTCCCCCGAGGACGTCGAGGGTCCGGCGGTCCAGCTGTACACCTGCCTTCAGCTGGTGCTGTCCCCCGGCATCGAAGAAGAAGGTGCTGTCCCACTGCAGGTTGAGGCGCCCCTGCTTCTCCCGGTCCCAGGTCAGATTGCTCGGGACGTTCTGGTAGCGGCGGGGCTGCTGGTATTCGGGAGGCACGCCCGGGAGACCGACGGACGAGGTCTGCCA